>NZ_RZPW01001210.1:0-1073 GCF_003998455.1 Mesorhizobium sp. M7A.F.Ca.CA.001.08.2.1
GCGTTTCCGCCTGATGGATGCGCACGAAGCCCGCGAGCCGGTGCTGGAACGCGTCGCCGCGCTGAAACGGCTATGGCTCGCAAAACACGGCCGCGTCTCGGACCTGTTCGACGAAGGTTCCCCCGCGCTGCCGGCACTGATCTCGGTTCTGGCCGGGCTTGGGTTGCTGCGCATTTTCGTGCTCGAACGCGAAGACGAGATCATCGCCATATCGATCAATTTCGAGCAGCATGGAACGATGATGGCTTTCGTCACCACCTATGATCCGGCCTTCGAACGGGCCTCGCCGGGCATGGTCTTGATGATGGATTACATCCAGTGGTCGTTCGACAGGGGCTTGACCACGATCGATTTTCTCTGCGGCGGCGAGGATTTCAAGCGCCGCTTTGCGACGCATTCGGTGATCTTGTCGTCAGTGGTGGGTGGACGAAACCTGCGCGGACGCCTTGCCGCCCTGGCAGACCGCGCCCGCCACGCGGCGCAATCCTGGCGCCCCGAGAAACCGGCGCAACAAGCGGAGCTGGTGGCGGCGGAGTAGCAGTGCCGACGCCTTTAGATCACCCGCACAGCGGCAAAGCACGATGAAACGATCGGGCAATCCCGATCAGGGCTTGCTGGTCTCTAGCTCAGAATACGCTTCGCGAAACCGGGCGCTCGACGGCCGGAGACAACCCATCCGCACGCCCTCCCGACGCTTGCTCGCGTGAAGGCTCGATGGCAACCGCAGGTGCGGGAACGGGGGCCGGCAGAACCACCAGTTGCGGCACCTGCTTGAAGGAAAAGCCGCCGCGGATGTCGCCCATCTTGCCGGCGACGATGCCCATGGCCGCCTTTTCGAGGCTGCGATCATAGCGCGTTTCGGCTGTGGCCGGCGCGACGATGACGGCGCAAAGCGCTGCGCCGCACAGAAGCGTTTTCATTGTTGCTGTCTCCCTGCCTGATCACGATCTAGCAGGGCGCCGTTGAAAAACGGCCAAGAGACACGGTAAGCAAAGCGCCAAACGGCAGCGTAAACAACGCGTTAAGAACGTTGGCCGGCAAACTGATTCAAGTCACTGAGACTTTGATTCAGG
>NZ_RZPW01001211.1:0-1072 GCF_003998455.1 Mesorhizobium sp. M7A.F.Ca.CA.001.08.2.1
GACGAGTTCCTGGCCAGAAAGATCATCTCATGGTCGACCTTCGGCAGCGCGCGGCAGGCCAATCATCCGTTTACGCAATTGTTCCAGCCCAAGGAATTCGCATCGCTCGATTATTCCACGCTGAAACTGGTGCGCACGCCGGAAGCGCTGGTCGAGCGGCTGGACAATGGCGCCTGCCAAGGTTGCCATCAGGCCGGCTCCACTGCCGGCTTCCATTTCATCGGCCTTGACGACGAGACGACATCGCCGTTGAACCGCATCGAGGTCGGGATTTCGCCGCATCTTCATGCCGAGATCCCGCGCCGCCAGGCCTGGCTGCGCGCTACAGCTGAGGGCAGGGAGCCGAACCGCTTCCGTCCGCTCTCCTTTGCGCCGCCGGCAGCCTGGACGGACGCCGCGGTCGACTACGCGCCGGCCGAGATGGCCATGCCGTGCCTGATGCCGGAAGATGCCGCGCGGTTCGGCGCGACCTGGCAATGCGGCGGCGGCACCGTCTGCACGCCGCTGGCCACCGCTTCGGGCGTGCACACGAAACTGGCGCAATGCCTGCTGCCGAAAGACAGCGAAAAACTGTTTTCCGGTCATCCCTGCCTGACCGGCTCGATCGCCAGCAATGCGGCGCAGCCTTTCAACGACCGCTACAGCAAATCGGGCCAGTTCGCGGCCTTCGCCTCGGACATTTCCCGTACCGCCTACACCTGCCGACCGCCGAAGATCGGCGTGCCTGGCGGCATCGCCTATCGCGGCTGCGACGACAAGGACCGCTCCTTCGCGGCCTTCAAAGCCGGCAAGCCGATGCCGAACGAGATTTGCGGGCTGGTCGGCGGCAAGAAATTCGACATCTGCGTGGCCACCAACAATTTCGACCAATGCCTTGGCGGCGCCGTCAATCGCGGCAACCGGCCGGCCTGTTCGGCCGATCATTTCTGCCGCGAGGACTATATGTGCCAATCGCTGCCGCCGGACACGCCGGGCATCGGCAAGGTCAGAGGCATCGGCTTCTGCTCGCCGACCTATTTCATCTTCCAGATGCGCATCGACAACCACGCAACGCCATGGGGCAGCCCTGTCC
>NZ_RZPW01001212.1:0-1066 GCF_003998455.1 Mesorhizobium sp. M7A.F.Ca.CA.001.08.2.1
GATGATGGCCGCTGCGGGCAGCGCGCCGAGCGCCACGCCGATGTTGAAGCCGGTGATCGGCGCTGTCGCCAATGATTTGTCGGGGCCAAGCAGATATTGCCCGGCCAGCGCGCCCACGGAGATGGCGATGGGGGCCGCCGAGCCGATGATCGCCTGCGATGCGGCCAGGATCAGCGCCGTGCGGCGCGCCTCGCTGCCTGCCTCGACGGCGATTGCCGTCATGATGCGTCCTTGCCGCGCCCCTCGCCACGCACCCGGCGTGACACACGGTCGAGCACGGCATTGACCAGCTTCGGCTCGTCTTCCTCGTAGAAGGCCTTGGCGATGTCGACATATTCGGAGACTATGACGGCGACCGGGACATCCTCGCGCTTCATCAGTTCGTAGACGCCGGCGCGCAGGATGGCGCGCAGCGTCGAATCGAGCCGCGACAGCGGCCAGTCCTCGGTCAGCGCCTGGCGGATGATCGGATCGATCGTCTTCTGGTTCTCGACGACACCCGCCAGGATAGCGCGAAACCATTGCGCATCGGCCTCGCGATAGAGCGCGCCGTCGACTTCCTTGCCAAGGCGAAACGCCTCGTACTCGGCGGTGATCTCGAAGACACCGCTGCCGGCGACATCCATCTGATAGAGCGCCTGCACGGCGGCCAGACGGGCAGCGCCGCGCTTGTTGGCGTGGCGCATCGCGGGCTGCCCGGGCGAAGCGGGTTCGCTCACGATCGCGCCCCCAATTGTTCCTTGAGGGCAATCATGGTCAGCGCCGCACGCGCGGCAAAGCCGCCCTTGTCGCCTTCCGAGCGCTTGGCGCGAGTCCAGGCCTGGGCGTCATTCTCGGTGGTGAGAATGCCGTTGCCGATGCAGACCGAGTCCTGCACGCTCAAATCCATGAGCGCGCGGCTGGATTCATTGGCGACAATGTCGAAATGGTAGGTGTCGCCGCGGACGACGGTGCCGAGCGCGACAAAGCCATCATAATGTGTGCCGCCTTCCGTCGCGCCGTCCAGTGCAAAGGTGATCACCGCGGGGATCTCCAGCGAACCTGGAACGGTGACGACGTCATAAGT
>NZ_RZPW01001213.1:0-1066 GCF_003998455.1 Mesorhizobium sp. M7A.F.Ca.CA.001.08.2.1
AGATAGCCGACCGCGAGCCCGATGCCGGCGATGCCGATCTCGCCCAGTTCGCCCGGCTCGGCAAGCTGCGGCAGCGAAGCGTCGAGGATGACGATCGAGTAGGTCGGCAGCGGCGCGCCGATGGTGACGGGACTGTCCGGCGTCAGCGCGCCCATGGTGGCGGTGACGGTCGCCTCGGTCGGGCCATAGGTGTTCAGGATCTGCCGCCCCGGCTTCGACCAGCGCACCACCAGATTGTGCGGACAGGCCTCGCCGCCGACCAGCAGCGTGCGCAGGCTGGGCACATCCGATGTCATCGACGACAGCAGCGTCGGGCTGCAGGCGATGCAGGTGATGTCATGGAGCCGCAGGAAATCGGCGAGTTCCTCGCCCACCAGCGGCATCTGGCCGGGTGCCGGCACCACGGTTGCGCCGGCGACGAACGGCACCCAGATCTCTTCGGAGGAAAAGTCGAAGGCGATGGTCATGCCCTGGTAGACGCGGTCGCCCGGCCGGTAGCCGTAGGAGGCGGCGGCGACGCGGATGAAATTGACGAAACTCTGGTGCTTGATGACGACGCCCTTGGGCTTGCCGGTGGTGCCCGACGTGTAGAGGATGTAGCAGGTGTCGTCCGCTGAAGCGGCCTTCGCATGCGGCTGCAGCGGCGCGTCGGACTGTCTGGAGATTTCGGCAGCAGTGCTGTCGATCAGCAGATGCGGGACCGGCAGTTGACCGGCGCGCGACGCATAGGCGGCGATGGTGACGATCAGGCTGACGCCGGCATCTTCGATGATGAGCGCCATCCGCTCCTCGGGGAATGCGGTCGCCAGCGGCACGAAGGCAGCGCCCGCCTTCATCACGGCGAGCAGCGCGACATAGGTCTCCGCCGAGCGGTCGAGGATGAGCCCGATGCGGTCGCCCGGCCGCACGCCGCGCTTGACCAGCAAGCGGGCGAACTGGTTGGCCCGCCTGTCCAGCTCACGATAGGTCCAGACACGCCCATCGGAGATCACCGCCGGCAGCGCTGCGAACATTTCGGCGAGCTGTTCGAAGACCGTGTCGAGCCGCTCGCCGGGCAGGCCATGGC
>NZ_RZPW01001214.1:0-1065 GCF_003998455.1 Mesorhizobium sp. M7A.F.Ca.CA.001.08.2.1
GCCTTCTTCATGCTGCTCGCTCACCGGACCGGAAATTCCGCGACCATCGCGGCGGTCGCACGCATCGTCGTGATCGCCGATTTCATCTTCACTGCAACCGCCGTCGTCGCCCAACCTGTCACCGGTGCATTCCTCGCCTGGCATTCCGGCTATCCGCTGACCGAGGGGTGGATTGTGCTTTCGATCCTGCTCTACCTCATCACCGGCCTGTTCTGGCTTCCAGTCGTGTGGATGCAGATCGAGATGCGGAATCTCGCTATGCAGGCCACGGCAGAGAAGCAACCTCCACCACAGCGCTATGACACCTTGTTTCGGCTCTGGTTCGCCTTTGGCTTTCCTGCCTTCGCGGCAGTGCTCGCCATCTTCTGGCTGATGATTTCGCGACCTTCGATCGACTGGTTCGCCTTGTAGCACCGGACTTCGTCTCCCTCGTCACGGTCTGCAACATCGTTGCGCCTAACAAATGGGCGGCGATGGAGCCAGCCGCAGACTGCCTCGTTCCGTTCCTACATACCGGGTGGCTATGGTTGCACAGGTTCCCGGCCATCGCCCGAGCACCTCTGTGGCGGGAGGCTGACGGGACTTTGATTGCCGACGACACGTCTATCCACGTCGCCCGTGCACGGCTTCGAAATGCATCGTCGGCGACTTCGGTGGAAACTTGCGGCATTGCAGCCGAGCTTGTCGTCACCGAGCACGGCGCTCCCGCATGCCGCGGGGCCTCGATCGTGTTGCCGAGCGGTTCGGCGAGGTCGCCGTCCGGCCGCAGTCGAGATACGCGCCGTTTGACCACCGTCGACGAAGGCCACATCTACCGGCAGGCCTGAGCAAATCAGCGACCGCGTTTCCCGCAGTCGTTTCGTTCGGCGATCTCTGCTGCGGATCCATCGCCGGCGTGACCCGTGCCTTCACGGCTTCGCCCAACTCATCCGGGCTCTCCGGGATTATCGATTAATCAAGAGAATTGCAGCTTTGGAACGCCCGCTGCTCAAAGGTGGCGGGCTTTTTGTGCATTAGTGGAACCTGATATGTCGACGCAGGTTGGAAACGGCGGCAGCGGGGGAC
>NZ_RZPW01001215.1:0-1063 GCF_003998455.1 Mesorhizobium sp. M7A.F.Ca.CA.001.08.2.1
TTCCTAGGGTGGGGATAGACAACGCTTCCACAGTTCCTCCTAGTCAAGCGAAGTTACGAAAGGGTGAGCTTCCTGAGGTCTGTTCACACTCCCGCCAATGTAATGTACGACGCCACCGAAACCACGTGCGAGACGATGGTGCTAATCCTGCTGGTGACAATTGCTGCGGCGGTGAGCTCACAGGCCTGGAGCTATACTGCGACCGCGATTTGGTACTTAATGGCACCCGACTGGCAATCATTGGATGCTGCTCGAGCTTGATATCGCTGGCTGCTGAGATGTGCCGCAGGTCTTTCTTGAGTGCAAGGCTCCGCCTCCCTTCCGCGTTCCTCGCACCCACCCTTGCCCGGTCGGTCTGTCTGGGCGCGCTTTCCGTGAGCACACATGAACATATGCGCCGACGACGCTCGACACGTGCTGCAAAGAGCGCGGTGTACCTCTTGGTTGCAGGACGCAGAGCGCTTTCGCTCTCCGACCCTACGTGTACCCTTGCAAAGACCGAGACATGAGCGGGAACAAACCTCACATCTGGGATGTCAGTAGAGCCGTTTGAGGAAGCGACTAACAACAATGCTTCTTGCCGTGGTGCCCAGCAATCACCCCATGGTGGCGCCAACTGCGATCTGCGCTTGCGAAGGCGTCCGGCCTAGGTCGGACATGATCAGTTTGCCAAGTGACCGTTACGGCGGAACACCGCGTTTAGGATCGCTTCGTAGGCGCTGCCCACGTCTTCCTCGATCTCAGTGGTTTTGATGCCGAGCGCTTTAGCATCGGCGAAGAGCTCTTGGGTCAGCTCGGCAACAGAGGTTGTATCAGTCCCGACCGTGTTAGGGACATGTTCGAAATCCACTTGTGCAGAAAGTCTGCGCCGCGCGTGCTCATGAGCAGATAAGGCGCCCGCGCATATTAGGTTCCGCTCATTTTGACCCCATCGCCGGCTGCTCCTGTCTCTTGGACATGGCTCGAGGTAATTTCAAAGTTGGCGACGAGGTCGCCGTCACGGCGACTGTGCGCGGCCGGGTGACGCCCGATCCCATCAAGCGTGACGATCCCCTCTTACGAC
>NZ_RZPW01001216.1:0-1062 GCF_003998455.1 Mesorhizobium sp. M7A.F.Ca.CA.001.08.2.1
GGCCAGCACCATGGCGAACATGGTCAGTGTGTTGACGGAATAGCCGAACAGCGACAGCACGCCGAACGTGCCGAGCAGCACCACCGGCACGGCGATCGTCGGGATGATGGTGGCGCGCAAATTCTGCAGGAAGATGAACATCACCAGGAACACCAGCACGATCGCTTCGGCCAGCGTCTTGAGCACCTCCTCGATCGACAGCCGCACGAAAGGCGAGGTGTCGTAGGGATAGACGACCTCGACCCCTTGCGGGAAGGTCGAGCTCAGCCGGGCGATCGTCGAACGCACCGCTTCGGCGGTGTTGATGGCGTTGGCGCCGGTCGCCAAATTGACGGCGACGCCGGCCGCCGGCTTGCCATTGTAATTGGCCTGCGTCGTATAGCTTTCGGCGCCGAGCTCGACGGTGGCGACATCGTTGAGGCGGACCAGAGAGCCATCGGTCTGGCTCTTCAGGATGATGTTGCGGAACTGTTCGGCGGTCTGCAGCCGGCTCTTGGCCGTCACCGTGGCATTGAGCTGCTGGCCCTTGCGCGCCGGCAGGCCGCCAAGCTGGCCGGCCGAAACCTGCGTGTTCTGCGCCTCGATCGCCGAGGCAATGTCGCTCGGCATCAAGGCGTATTTGGCGAGCTGGTCCGGATCGAGCCAGATGCGCATGGCATAGCCGGAGCCGAACAGCTGCGTCGAGCCGACACCCTCGACGCGCTTCAGCGTGTCGTTGACGGTGGCGTCGACATAGTCGGCGAGATCGGTCGAGTTCATCTTGCCGTCGGTCGAGACGAAGCCGATGACCATCAGGAAGCCGGTCGAGGATTTGGAGACGGTGATGCCGTTGCTCTGCACCACCTGCGGCAGCTGCGACTGCACCAGCTGCAGCTTGTTTTGCGTCTGCACCTGGGCGGTATCGGGATCGGCCGCTGTGGTGAAGGTCAGCGTGATCGAGGCCGAACCGGTCGAGGTCGACGTCGCCGTCATGTAGTCGAGATTGTCGATACCGGTCATGCCTTGCTCGATGACCTTGGTCACCGAGTTCTCGACCGTCTGCGCGTCGGCGCCCGGATAGGT
>NZ_RZPW01001217.1:0-1062 GCF_003998455.1 Mesorhizobium sp. M7A.F.Ca.CA.001.08.2.1
GCTCTGATCTCGTCGGCCTCGCGCTCGACATCCTCGATGCGGCGCTTGACCACGTCGCCAATGGACACGATGCCATCGAGCATGCCGTCCTTTTCCACCGGCAGATGGCGGAAGCGGCCTCGGGTCATGATCTCCATCACCTCGTTGACGGCGTGGTTTTCGTTGCAGATCTTCACTTTCGGCGTCATCGCCGAACGCACGGGGATATCGAGCGCGGCTCCACCTTCGCGGGCGACAACCCGGACGATGTCGCGCTCTGACAGGATGCCGACGATCTTGCGATCGCCATTGGTGATGACCAGCGCCCCGATCTTGTGCTCTGCCAGGATACGGATGGCTTCGCTAAGCTTTTCGTTCGGCCCGAGCGTCAACACGTCATGGCCTTTTCTCTCGAGAATTGCCTTAACCGTCATGGCGTCCTCCTCTGCTTTGCCTGCCGGTTCCTGCCCTGACCGGCCTTCACGTAAGAGTGAACATCGTGCGCCGTGATCGGTTGCATTTCAAGTGTGGTGGTCGGCCGTCTCCCATTCGGGCGCCTGCCATCTCCTGTCGAACCAGCGCAGGCCGAAGAAGCCGGCGACAAAGCCGCCAATATGGGCCTCCCAGGCGATCTGGCCGTCTACCCCCGGGGCGAAACCGAGCAGGCCGGTGGCGAGATTGATGACCATCCACATGGCAAGGAAAATCACGACACCGCGCAAGCGCAACACGAATGCGATCGGCAGCACCGGGCCGGCGAAGGCGGCCTTGCCGGCCGAACGATCGGTGCGGAAGCCAAAACGCGCCGCAGCCCCCATCATGCCTGATATCGCACCGGAAGCCCCGACCAGCGGCGCCTCACCGTAAGGATGCAGTGCCCAGAAAAGCGCGACCGAAGCCAGCCCGGTTGCGGCAAAGAACAGCGCGAACCACAGCGTTCCCAGACGGTTTGCCAATGGTGAACCAAACGCGGCGAGCCACACCATGTTGATGGCGATATGGGCAAAGCCGCCATGCATGAACGCGTAGGTGAAGGGCCGCGAAAACAGGAACCAGTCGAAGCCGTATTGCCCGGTGTAGAGA
>NZ_RZPW01001218.1:0-1059 GCF_003998455.1 Mesorhizobium sp. M7A.F.Ca.CA.001.08.2.1
AACCCCGCCCTGCCCACCAGGCGACGCGGCAACGCGCCGCCCACAAACCCAAAACACCGCCCACCCGCGACGTCGCCTCGAACATGTGAGCCCCGCGGACAATGTGGGGCCCAATGCCGCTGGGGGTATCGGCAATCTATCACGCCAGATTGATTGGTAGCGACGAAACCTTGAGCGGCCATAAGCGTTTATTGCTTCAGCCCAATTGAGGTGGTTCCAATGCAAACGGCATGGTTCTCCAAACCTGTGGCGGTTTCGGTCGGCGTCACCGGTTCCATCCATCATCTGTCCAACACACAGCAGGCCATTGATTTGCTCACCACACATTGGCGTGACGCAGGCAGCCCGAAGCATCGGTCCGCACTGCGCGCCTGCCAGCGGGCGACGAGCGGCGATGTTGCCCCCGACGTCGCCAGGGCGGCGCTCGTCGAAGCAGCGCGCGAAGCCCACATCCTGATCGAATAGCCACATCCTTATCGAATAGCCACATCGTGATCGAATAGGCGTATCGATTGAACCTGCTGACGCTATAATCGCTGCGCCCCCTCCGGAGAACGCCTGCCATGACCCTGAAAACACGCAAGCTCGGCAGCCAGGGGCTGCAGGTCTCGGCTATCGGCCTCGGCTGCATGGGCATGAGCCAGTCCTATGGCCCGGCCGACGAGGCCGAATCCATCGCCACGCTGCACCGTGCCATCGACCTCGGCTGCACCTTCCTCGACACCGCCGAAGTCTATGGCCCTTACGACAACGAAGCCCTGCTCGGCCGGGCATTGAAGGGCAAGCGCGACCAGGTGACGATCGCCACGAAATTTGGCTTCCGCATCGAAAACGGCAAGCAGACCGGAACCGACAGCCGGCCCGAACACATTCGAGAGGCGGTGGAAGCCTCGCTCGGCCGCCTCGGAACCGACCGTATCGACCTGCTCTACCAGCACCGCGTCGACCCGGCGGTGCCGATGGAGGATGTCGCGGGCGCCGTCGGCGAACTCGTCGCGCAAGGCAAGGTGCGCTTCTTCGGCCTGTCGGAAGCGGGTGCAGCCAACATCCGCCGGGCGC
>NZ_RZPW01001219.1:0-1059 GCF_003998455.1 Mesorhizobium sp. M7A.F.Ca.CA.001.08.2.1
GTGTTGGGATGTACCAGCCATAAAAGTCTCCGGGGAGTTGCCGGTGACTTAGGCCGAAGCCGGGTTCATCGCAAGCGGAAGATTGCTGGATGGACTCCTGTCCTATCGATCCTCTCGCGTATGCCACAGGCGCAACACAGAAATTGTCGTGTTCTGTATCTCGTAACGAATTTCGTAGCTGCCTACCAAAATGCGACGCACTTCTCGTGGTTCGAACTCTTCCAGTCTCTCACCGATGCGCGGATATTCGACCAACCGTGCCGGCGCGGCAATAAGCGACTGCACGGCACGTGCGGCCGCCGGGCCATTTGCTAGCACGAGAAAATCATGTAGCCGGACCAAGTCGGACAAAGCCTTGTTGGTCCATTTCAACTCCATCAACGAGGCACCGGCAGTGGCTTGTCGGTACCAAGACTCTCAGCCCACGCCTGCACGGCCTGGTGATCGATGACCCGTCCTGCGTCGACATCGGCCATTGCTTCAAGCGTGAGCCGTCGGCGCTCCTCCTCCAAATCCACCCACGCGGAAAGAGCTTGTTTGACGATCCAGCCGCGTGGGCGCTCAAGGCGGGCAGCCAGTTGATCTACCTTTTCAGCCAGCGGCAGCGGAACGTGAGCGGTGATTACTTTTGTATCCATCAGAGCCTCACAATCAGATTTAATCATAGCGATTAAAACTGATTAAGTCGAGGCCAGCAGCACTTAAAGCCCCTCTTTCGTCGCCTCGACCAGCCGCGCCGCATAACGCGCCATGGTGTCGATCTCGAAATTAACGCGGTCACCGACCTTGCGCTCACCCCAGGTGGTCACGGTCAGCGAATGGTGGATCAAAAGCACGTCGAAGCGCGTGCCTTCGACCTTGTTGACGGTGAGCGAGGTGCCGTCGAGCGCGACCGAGCCCTTGGGCGCGATGAACTTCGCCAGGTCGCGCGGCGCTTCCAGCGTGAAGCGCACGGCATCGCCCTCATCCTTGCGCTCGATGATCTCGGCCATGCCGTCGACATGGCCCGAAACGATGTGGCCGCCGAGTTCGT
Organism: Mesorhizobium sp. M7A.F.Ca.CA.001.08.2.1; assembly: GCF_003998455.1. Taxonomy (NCBI): domain Bacteria; kingdom Pseudomonadati; phylum Pseudomonadota; class Alphaproteobacteria; order Hyphomicrobiales; family Phyllobacteriaceae; genus Mesorhizobium; species Mesorhizobium sp. M7A.F.Ca.CA.001.08.2.1. Next base: position 1,034 of record NZ_RZPW01001219.1, read on the forward strand.
CACCGATCTTCAGCGCCCGCTCCAGA
>NZ_RZPW01000121.1:0-10944 GCF_003998455.1 Mesorhizobium sp. M7A.F.Ca.CA.001.08.2.1
GGATATTGATCGCCGGCAGCTTGTGGCGCCTGCCGACCTCGAAATCGTTGAAGTCGTGCGCCGGCGTGATCTTGACCGCGCCCGAACCTTTTTCCGGATCGGAATACTCATCCGCCACCACGGGAATCCTGCGGCCAACGATCGGCAGGACGATGTTCTTGCCGACCAGATGCCGGAAGCGCTCGTCGTCGGGATGCACCGCGACGGCCGTATCGCCCAGCATCGTCTCCGGGCGCGTCGTCGCCACGGTGATGAAGGTATTCGGGTTTTCCGGGTCAAAGACCTTGCCTTCGACGGGGTAGCGGAAGTGCCAGAGATTGCCATTGACCTCCTGCTGCTCGACCTCGAGATCGGAGATCGCGGTGAGCAGCTTGGGGTCCCAGTTCACAAGACGCTTGTCCTTGTAGATCAGCCCTTCCTTGTAGAGCGTGACGAACACTTCGAGCACCGCCTTGGATAGGCCTTCGTCCATGGTGAAGCGTTCGCGTGACCAGTCGGCCGAGGCGCCGAGCCGCTTCAACTGGTTGAAGATGGCACCGCCGGATTCGGCCTTCCACTCCCACACTTTCTCGATGAACTGTTCGCGGGTCAGGTCGCGGCGATGGATCTGCTTTTCCATCAGCTGCCGCTCGACCACCATCTGCGTGGCAATGCCGGCATGGTCCATGCCCGGCTGCCACAGGACGTTCTTGCCGCGCATGCGCTCGAAGCGCACCAATATATCCTGCAGCGTGTTGTTGAGCGCGTGTCCCATATGCAGCGAGCCGGTGACGTTCGGCGGCGGGATGACGATGGTGAAGGCCTCCGCCCCCTCCTCGGCCCCGGCACCGGCGCGAAACGCGTCGGCCTCTTCCCAGACTTTGGCGATCTTCGGCTCGACGGTTTTGGCGTCGTAGGTCTTTTCAAGCATGGGAAAATGGTCCGCGCTGTCGGGAGTTTTGCTGGTCCGGTGTAAATCGGAAGGTTTTGGCCAAGTCAACCGCAAGGGCTGTCTCGGACCCTCACAACCAGATAGGCGCGGCCTTGGTCATTTCAACGGAAAGCGATCCGTCGTCCTGCCGACAACGACTTCGCCAAAAGAAACGGCGCCACGAAGGCGCCGTTTCCTCTGGGCAATCGGTATGGGGAACTACTGCGCCCCGCGCGCCACGCGCTCGATCTCCTCGCGCACCAGCCTTTCGACCAGTGTCGGCAGATTGTTATCGAGCCAATCCTGCAGCATCGGCCGCAGCATCTCTTCGGCCATCTCGTCGAATGTCTTCTTGCTGCGGCTGGCAAATGCGTCGGAAAGCTCGCCAAAGGCAGCCGCGACCTGACGGCCGGTGTGCTCGGAAACGATCGCCGGACGCGGCGCGTCGCTGGCCGCCACCGGCCGCACCACGCTTGCATCCGGACGAGACGGCTCGGTAGCCGGTTTCGCGGTCGGTTCATCCCCTGGAGCCTCCATCGACGGCTGGGCAGCCGTCTTGCGGGCTTCGCTCCGGTCTGGCACCGCCCTGGCCTGCTCGCCAACCGCGGCGATCTCGCGACGCCAATCGGCGATGGAAGCGTCGGCGACAGGACGCGATATTGGCGCTTCAGCCGTGATTGGCTCCGCTGCAACGCGGGCGCTGACCTCGGCGAGTGTCATCGATGGCCTTGCCGGGCTGGGATCGGGGCGCACCGGCGTTTCCATGCGCGCCACCACCGGCTCGGCCGGCGGCAGCTGTGACTGGACTTCCGCCAGCGTGACCGGCTTCCTGCTCTCGGGGGCGGCATGCAGGTCGGCACGGAATGCTTCCACGTCGGGGGCTGCATAGGCGCTCGACGCGCGCTCCAGATCCTGGCTCAGCTCATCGGCGTCGCCCGGCTGCTTGCGGCCGCCGTCGCTGTCCTCGATGATCCGCCTGATGGAAGCCAGTATCTCTTCCATGGAAGGTTCGCGCTGTGCGCTGCTTGCCGTTGCCATCGTCACATCCGCCGCCCTTGTGACCCCTGTTGGGTTTTCCGCTCCGGCAGAGCCGGATCGAATCATGGCCACAGCGTAACCGACGGATCGCCGCACGAGAATCCCCAATCTGGGGACTTGTGGGATTTCAACAGATTAGCGCCATCTGAACCCGAGAGCCGCAGCGCGAAAGATCCTGCTCAAACCGGGAACACGCCAGTTTAGGCCGAACGCCTCAGCGGCCGTCCGGCGTGCGCAGTCCGTACCACTTGTCCTTGACCGCGTTGTAGTGCTCTTCAGGCTTGTATTTCGCTACCTGCAAGCCAAGGCGGTCGACGGACAGACGGCCGGTCGCCTGCAGGATGGCGTAGCTCGCCACCACCACATCGTGTTCGTAACCGGCCTGGTTGATCTGGGCGGTGATGACCGTCGCCTGCGCATTGAGGACGTCGAGCGTGGTGCGCTGGCCGACATTGCGCTCTTCGATGACACCGTTCAGTGCCAGCTTCGCGGCTTCGATCACTTGCCTGTTGGCTGTCAGCTGCTGCTGCGCGGCGGTGTACTCGGTCCAGGCGGCGGTGACGGCCTGGCGCACCTGGTCGCGGCTGACATCGACCTGGATGCGGGCCTGGCTGAGTGATTCCTTGTTCTGGCGCACGATCGCCGAGGTGCGGCCACCTGAATAGATCGGGATGGTCAGCGTTGCCCCGACACTGGCCGAATTGGTCGTGCCATCCTGCGAACCGACGCCTGGCAAAGGCGAGGTATTGCGATAGGCGCTCGAAACGCCGGCGGAAGCCGAGAGCTGCGGCAACAGCGCGCCTTCGGCCGACTTCACCGAAAACGCGGCGGCGTCGACCAGATGCTGCGTGGCAAGGATGGCCGGATGCTCGTTCGAGGCCACCCCGACGGCGGCGGCGAGGCTCGACGGCAACAGCTTTGCCACCGGCGAAGCGCCCTTGAGTTTGCCCGGCTCGTCGCCAACGATCTGGCGATAGAGCGCCGCACTTGCCAGCGCCTGCGCCCGGGCAGCACTCAGCGACGCCACCGCGGCGGCGCGCGAAGCGTCGGCCTGGGCGACATCGGTGCGCGTGCCTTCGCCAACTTCGAAGCGCGAACGCGCCGCGCGAGCCGTTTCGGTCAGGAACTGCAGGTTCTGCTCGGTCAGCACGGCGACCTGCCGGTCGCGAATCACGTTCATATACGCTTGCGCCGCGCTGAACAGGATGCCCTCTTCGGTGTTGCGCAGGCTTTCGACCGAAGCCCGGACCTGCGCTTCGGCGGCAGCGACATTGTTCCTGGTCTGAAAGCCGTCGAATAGCGTCTGGTCGATCTGAACGCCAAAATTGCCGGTGGTCAGCCGCACGCTTGAGTCGGTGCCGTTGAGATGGCTGCTCGAATAATCGATATCCGCCGAGCCGGTGACAACCGGGCGGTAGCCCGACTTGGCGATGGCGACACCCTCATCGGTGACGCGAACGCCGGCACGGGCCGAATTCAGTGAAGAATTGTACTGGTAGGCCTTTGCAAGCGCGCCGGAGATGGTTTCGGCTGAAGCGGCCAGTGGGGACAGCATGGTCGCCGAAACGAGGACGGCGGTGAAAAGTGACTTGCGTAAAGACGGCACGGTTAAACCCTCATTCGTTTTCCATGGGAACCGCGCCGCGCCTGCTTCTCTCATAGATCAGCCGGCGCCGCGTGTTCGTGTTCCCTGCTGCTCACCCCCAAAGTGCCCCCAGTTTGGCATCAGCAGCGATCGTTCAAATGCAAGCGACCATGACAAAGCCTCTGCTGCAAGGCCAAATCATTCAGAATTCGAAAGCACGAATGCGTTCAAACCCCGGTAGTGGCTTAATTGCCGCATTAAATGCACGTCTTCCGGTTACAACCCCCCCGGCCTTGAAAAAGAGACGGGCCACGCCGGAATTGCCCTGCCCTTCGACGGCGACGAGTCGGCCGCCTTCGGCAAGCTGGTCGAGCAACGGGGCCGGCACTTCCGCGACACTGCCACCGATAAAGATAACATCATAAGGCGCCTTGGCGGCATGCCCCTGCGGCAACGCGCCCTGGACGACGGTCACATTGCCGCAGCCAAGCGACGAAAGCGTCGATCTGGCGGTTTCCGCCAGCGCCGAATCGTTTTCGAGCGCCACTACGGACCCGGCCAGCCGCGACAGGATGGCCGAGGCGTAGCCCGTTCCGCAACCGACATCGAGCACCGAATCGGTCGGGTTGATCTCGGCCAGCTGGATAAGCTTGGCCAACGGCGACGCTTCCATCAGGTAGCGCGAACCGTCCGCGCCGGCTGCAATGCGGATGTCCTCGTCGATATAGGCGAGATCGCGCTGGGCGGCGCCGACAAACATCTCTCTTGGGACGACAAGCATTGCATCGAGCAGCGGCGCGCTGGTCACATCTGTGGTGCGGACCTGGCCGTCGACCATCTTGACGCGTAGTTCGGAGAAATCAGCGCTCATGTCCCAACCAGTCCGCTTGCCGCGCCAGAACCGCGGTCCATTGTGTCAGGAACTTCAGGCCCCTGCGCTGCCGCGCGGGGGCCCGGGCATTGGAGGCCTCGCCCGGAATCGAACCGGGGTGCAAGGATTTGCAGTCCTCTGCGTAACCACTCCGCCACGAGGCCTCATTGCTCCCGGCGTTCCACCCGGTTCCAATAGGTTGCGGCGAAAATGCCGTCAAGCGGCCACCTTGCATTCCGAACGGTTTCCTCGCGTCAGTCCGGACGGCGTCCGGCAAATCATCGGACTGCTTTATTAGCGGACAGTTAAGCATAGCCTGATGGGAGAAGAAACGCATCCTGTCGCCGCATGACAGGGCAAGGCTTGCCTCGGCCGCGGCTGTTCTCAAGCAGATCCGTGAGGCACTGGAAGAGCACGCCGCCCACTGAAACACCACCTTGCGCTATCGGCGGTCAATCGGGCCGGCGACGCCGTTCCCACCAGACGACAAAGCGACGCCGGTGACGGCGGACCATGGCGAATTCATAGGACAGCACCAGCAATCCGAGCGGAACCATCCAGAAGCCGAGGATCGGCAGGAAACCGAGGATGCCGCCGATGGTCAGCAGGATGCCGATCGTGATTCTGAGCCCGCGCGAGCGCGGCATTTTGAACTCGCGCCCGAAAACGGAGATTTTGCGCGCCGGCATCTGGTTGTCTTGTGCTGTCATCGTCTCGAAAGATTGACCCGTTTCGATCGTTCGCAAGCATGCTCAAACCAAAGCCGCCGCCGCGCTTTCGGTTCCATATCCCTGCCAAGACGGCTAATATGAGGGCATCCTTCGACGATTGCGAGAAAGGCCTGCGCGAAAAAGCCTCGGAAAAATGTGAAAAGCTTCTTTGCAAAGCCGAAAAGGGCAGCTATAGGCTGCGCCACTCACATAAGAGCCTCCGTTCCCCGGTAGCTCAGTGGTAGAGCAACCGGCTGTTAACCGGTTGGTCGCTGGTTCGAATCCGGCCCGGGGAGCCAAATTCTTCAAAGCGTTGAGACGGTCAGGTCGCCCATAGGGGCTGATCTATGGCATGTCTGGAAAACCGCAGTCAGCAGGTTGATTCTCAATTTGACCCAGCGCCGCTATGCAGCGCGCTTCGATCACGGCGATCTCATCACCGCGATCTCATCAGGATTTCATCTCTTGTCGCCGTTCGGGTTGGGTGCCGGTGCCTCTCGCACATCTCGTGGTGGCGGGTCGACATGTTCAAGCTCTGGCGGGGCTTCTTTGTCCCGACGTCGGACAGGTAGCTTCTCCGGTTCGGGCTTCGATGGTGGTTCTTTGATCTTGCTCGGCATAATCGAGTTAACCGCACTGCCGGTCCCTTGTTCCCGCAGCAAGCCGAAAACCTGAATGGGGGAACCGGGAGCGCCAAAAAGCGTTTTCTCGCATGCTCAAGAAGATCGCCCTTGCCGCCGTGCTGGTCCAGGTTGCCGCGGTTTCGGCTCTCATCACTCAGACGGTCCTCTTCGCGTCCACGGCCACACAGGCCGCCAACGCGCAGCCCGGCGACGTAGTCGCTGTCACTGCCGACAAGGAACCGGACAAGGCGGCGCAGCCTGCTGGTGCCGACCAATGCCCAACCCGGCTTGTGACGAGCAAGGTTTTCACGAGCAACGTAATTACGGCGCAACGATAGTTCGCCATCGATGCCGGCCATCCGTCGATCCCCCCAATTTAAGTCAGGGCAGTGTGCTTGAAAGCGCAATGATTCCTGTTACTTGCGGCATGGGGCGAGTGCGTTTGGGTTGGGCAAGAATTGGGTATGACTTCATCGAATATGGAATGCCTGCGCTGTCATGGCAGCGGCAGGATTTTCGACTGCTCCAAATGGTATGCGTCAAACGGGCACTGCTGCCCGCAGGGAACCCATCGGGGTGGCTGCCCCGGAAAGACGGGGGCCTGCACGGAATGCGACGGCCTGGGGACAATGGCGGAGCCTCCGCTGAGGGCCGTGGCATAATCTGCGATAGTGTCGCATGCCGCTGATGGCGACGCGGACGCGCCCGCCAAAAAACCGTACTAACGGCTCGAACAACAACCGCCCGCAAAAGGTGAGCTGGCAGGGCAGCTCACCTTGTAGCGATGCGGAAACGACGACCATGCAGCCGAACCATCCTGATGGCGCCGCCCCTTATCAAGGCTAAGCGGTTACCCCACCACGACCTGACCTTGTGCCGTCCATCCAAGGGAATTGGGCAAGCGGGTCCTGCAAGATTTTGACGGATCTTGCGAAGCCGGCGACGGCATCGCGCGCCACCGTCAGCGGAACCTGGCCGTCGTGAGCACGCTGGCAAGCTCGAAAGGCCGTTTCGAAAATCGGACCTCGCCGTTCCCTTGGCCACTCCTCAAAGAAGTCGAACGCATCGTCGAGGCACCCTATTTCTTGAACGAACTCGCCATTCTTGACCAGGACCGGTCGGTCGAACGTCCTGTAACTCATGTGATCCTCCATTCCGCACGTGGGTTGTTGCTGGCTTGGGTCATCATGCGATTGCATGCTCCGGCTCGGCCAACATGCCGCCGCCTCCACGCCCGGGCGGCACCGTTGCAAAGGCCGGGATTGGCGGCGGATCATCATCGTCATCTCGCCAGGGGCGCCGCATCCAACCGAGCCGGCTCTTCTTGCGGCGTCGGTCGAAAGACAGGCTGACGGTTCCCAACTCCTTTGAAACACGCGGTTCCCGCCCGGTTTCGTCCAGAAGGCGGAGTGCGCGAAGTATGTCGCTGACTTCCACGATGGCGCCGTTGTCCAATTGCCGCAACGCGGGATTGTCAGGAACCGCATGAACGTCGGAAGCCCAGAAAGCGAGCAAAGCCCGCTTTGCACCGATCGTCATCGTCTCCTCGTTCAGCACATCATCCGGCGTCCGCAATCCGGCGGATTCCGCGGCAAGATTTTTCGGTTCAGGTTGGTGAAAACTGTAAGTGTCGGTTCTCATCTCCATTCTCCGCGATCTGTGCCTCCCGGCCGAACCGGGAGGCGGACCGTAGATTTAGGTCCAGGGAATCAGGCGACCTCGCGTTGAGGCTCCGCATCCGAATCGATCAACTGCTTCTTGCCGGGTTGCTCGAGCGAAACCGCTTTGGCTTCGGACCCTATCTCAATGCGCCGAGGCTTGAGTTCCTCGGGCACTTCGCGGACCAGGTCCACTGACAGCAAGCCATTCTCGAGGTTGGCCGCCTTGACCTTTACGTGGTCGGCAAGTTTGAACACCTGCTTGAAGTTGCCCGTCGCCAAGCCGCGATGAAGGACCTCCCGATTTTCCTGGTCGGGTTTCCTTTGGCCGACGACAGACAATTCGGGGCCGTTCTGCATGAGTTCGACCTCATCGAGAGCGAAGCCGGCGATAGCCATCGTAATGCGATAGTCGTTCTCGCCGGTCTTCTCGATATTGTAGGGAGGCCAGTCGGAGCGTACGCTTTTTTCGAGCATATCGAAGAGACGGTCGAAGCCGACCGTTGTGCGGTAAAGAGGGGTATAATCAGAGCTTCTCATAGCCATATCCTCCGTGAAGCAACATGGATTACGAGGCTGTCGCAGCGTCGCTGCGACGCCAGTATGTCGAGCCGAAGCCTCGACGGAAAACGATCTGGTAATCGTGTTTTTTTCCTTCAAGAGGGGCGACAAAAATATTTTTGGCCGGCAGGCAGGTGCCCAAGGCGCTGCCTTGCGTGCTGGTGGCCACTGCGCGATGTTGACGCCAGGGGTGGATGCGAATCATGCGAAAAATTTTGATGTCAGGACTGCTGCTCGCGGCAGCCTTTTCCGCGAACCCGGCCCACGCGCTGGACAGCAGCGGCACGCCTGTCGTCGTGACCCCTCTTGCGTCGCGCACGACGACCGCGTCCGGCCAACCGATCACGCTGCCGCAGAAGAACGTGCAGGTGCTGGTCTCGACCTACGACATCGCGCCGGGCGCGACCTTGCCGGTCCACAGGCACCCTTTCCCGCGCTATGCCTATGTCCAGGCCGGCACGCTGAAGGTCACCAATGTCGAGACCGGCGACAGCAACACCTACAAGGCCGGCGATTTCATCATCGAAATGATCGGCCAGTGGCATCAGGCCACCAATATCGGTGATATCGAGGTGAAGCTTCTGGTGATCGATCAGGTCGAGCAAGGCGCCAAGAACACGGAATTGCGCCAATAACCGCGAAATCCGTGCCCGGCGCGAAAGTCTGTTCGCGCTTTCGCAGCAACCGGCGCGGTGGTAGGGCTGGCCGGGAATCATGGAATGGATCGCCCCTTGACCAAAGCTCTCCGCCTGCCGCTGATCGAAATCTGTGTCGAAGGCATTGACGGCCTTCTCGCGGCGCAAGCCGTCGGCGCCGACCGGATCGAACTGTGCGCCAGCCTCGTCGAAGGCGGCATCACGCCAAGCCTCGGCACGATCCGCGCCGCCATCGAGCAGGCAAACGTGCCGTTTCACGTCATGGTGCGGCCGCGCGGCGGCGATTTTCTCTACAGTGAGACCGAATATGCCTCGATGCTGGCAGATGTCTCGGCACTGCGCGAACTCGGCGTGCCCGGCGTGGTGTTTGGCTGCCTGAACGCCGATGGCACCATGGACGAGGCGCGCATGAGCGAACTGACGCAGGCCGCCGGCCCCTTGAACGTCACCTGCCATCGCGCCTTCGACATGACGCGCGAGCCGGCCGAGGCGCTCGAATCGCTGATCCGCAGCAAGGTCGGCCGCGTGCTGACCAGCGGCCAGCGTGACACTGCCATCGAAGGCTTGCCGCTGTTGGCGGATCTGGTGCGGCAGGCCGGCGACCGCATCGTCATCCTCGGCTGCGGCGGACTGGATTTGCACAACATTGCCGAAGTGCGCAGCAGAACCGGCCTGTCCGAAATGCATTTTGCCGCCCTCAAGGATGTGCCGAGTGCCATGGACTACCGCAATCCCCATGTCGGCATGGGTGGTTCCGATCTCGATCGCGAGTACCGCAACACGCTGACCGACACAGCGCTGGTGGCGGCAACGATCGCGGCAGCCAAGGCATGACCTCGAGCCCTGCCCCGATAGCCCGTGTATCGGCCCAAGACGAAGCGGCGATCCTGGCGCTCAACAACGAGCATGCCGCCGAACTGTCGTGGCTGGAGGCTGAGCGGCTGTCCTTCCTGCTTGGCGAAGCATTTTACACCAGGCGCATCGGCGATCTCGAAGCCTTCATCATGACCTTCGACCAGGACGCCCGCTACGACAGCCCGAATTTCCTGTGGTTCCGCCAACGCTACGAGCGCTTCGTCTATGTCGACCGGGTCGTCGTGGCGGCGCACGCACGCGGCCGCGGCCACGCCCGCCGGCTCTATCAGGACCTGTTCGGCCATGTTGAGCGCGCCGGCCACACGCTGGTCACCTGCGAAGTCAACACCGCCCCGCCGAACCCCGCCTCGGATGCCTTTCACGCCGCGCTCGGCTTCGTCGAGGCCGGCGGCGCCGTCATCCATGGCGGCAAGAAAGCGGTGCGCTATTACGCCAGGCAGATCAGCGCCTGACAGACCAGGCAGATCCGCGCACGAAGACGAGGACTACTGGAACAGGGCTGTCGCACTCACCAGCGTCATCCAGAACCCCCAGACCAACGGGATGCCGACCAGCAGCCAGGCCAGCGTGAGTTTGATCGAATTCTCGTTGTCTTGCGCCATGGTCGGTCTCCTCAGAGCTGATCCCGAAAAGTGGACTCCGGTTTTCGGAAAAGATCATGCTCAAACAATAAGATAGAGCCCATCCCGATTCTATCGGGATGGAACTGACTCTAAGCCACCGCTGGTTCGGTCTTCATGTGGAAGCGCGCATTGACGGGCCGCATCATCAGGTTGAGCAGGAGGCCGACAACCAGCAGGCCGGCCATGATGTACATGGTGACCGTGTAGGCGTCGGCCTTCGCAACGCCGCTGTCGATCTGGTACTGCCGGATATAATTCACCAGCACCGGGCCAAGCACGCCCGCCACCGACCACGCGGTCAGCAATCGGCCGTGGATGGCGCCGACGTAACGCACGCCGAAGACGTCGCGCAGGTAAGCGGGAATGGTGGCGAAGCCGCCGCCATACATGCTGAGGATGATCCCGTAGAACAGCACGAACAGGAAAACGCTGCCGGTCTGGCCGGTCCACGGCACCGCCGCATAGAGGACGACGCCCAGCGCGAAGAAGATGGCATAAGTTGTCTTGCGGCCGATATAATCGCTGGTCGAGGCCCAGAAGAAGCGGCCGAGCATGTTGAAGATCGACAGCAGGCCGACGAAGCCGGCGGCAGCGGCAGGCGTGATGCGTCCCGGAAACATCTCCTGGCTCATCGCCGAGGCCTGGCCGAGCACGCCGATCCCTGCCGTCACATTAAGGCACAGCACGCCCCACAGCAGCCAGAACTGCGGCGTCTTCAACGCATCGTCGAGATGGACATTGGACGTCGTCACCATCGCATTCTCTGCCGCCGGTTTCGTCGGCCTGCTGTCCATCTTCAACATGCTCGGCCGCTTCTTCTGGGCCTCGACCAG
>NZ_RZPW01001220.1:0-1057 GCF_003998455.1 Mesorhizobium sp. M7A.F.Ca.CA.001.08.2.1
GCGCTCTACGCCGAGGCTATGAAGACAACATGGAAGGAAACGACATGAACCGAAACCGGCTGCTCAACGCCGAACTGTCGCATGCCATCGCCTCGATGGGCCATGGCGACCTGATGATCGTCTGCGATGCGGGGTTTCCGATCCCGTCGAGCGCCTGGCGCATCGACCTCGCCATCTCGCCCGACGTGCCCGATCTCGAAACCGTGCTGGCGCCGATCGCCGCCAATTTGATCGCCGAGCGCATCGGCTATGCCGACACACTGCCGGTGCACAACGCACCGCTGCTGGCCAAGCTGAAACGACTGTTCCCCGACGCCGACTTCGAGACCACGACGCACGAGACCATCCTTGGCGAAATGGCTGCCAAGGCCAAGGTCATCGTGCGCACCGGCGCCTTCGACCCGTGGGGCAACATCCTGCTCTATTCCGGCGTCGACGTGCCGGCATGGTTCTCCAAGCCCGGCGTCGTCGCGCCCGACTACTATGCCAAGAAGCTGAAGGGCTGAGATGGCTCGCATCTTCGACTTCGGCGGCCGCGAGGTCGAGCGCAGCGTGACGGTTGCTGGCCTGCGCGCGCTGAAGGGCAGCGGACGGCGTATCGCCCAGGTGACCGCCGAAACCGCCGAAGAGGCAGCCGCCGCCGAGGCTGCCGGCATCGAGATGGTCGTCTGCCGCGCCGCCAACGTGCCCCGCGTGCGCGAAGGATCGCGCCGCGTCTTCGTCACCGCCGCGCTAGGCTTCGCCGATGCCGTGACATCGGACGAAATCCTGCGAACCGCCTTCTCCGCTATCACGGCGGGTGCCGACGCCGTCATCACCGGGCGCGGTCTCGACACCGTGCGCATGCTCGCCAACGAGCAGATCCCGGTGATGGGCCATCTCGGCTTCGTGCCGCGCAAATCCACCTGGGTCGGCGGCATCAGGGCCGTCGGCAAGACATCAGCCGAAGCGCTCGACTTGTGGGACCGTTTTCGCCGGCTGGAAGACGCTGGTGCCTTTGCCGTCGAATGCGAGATCATCGCGGCTGAGGTGATGGCCGAGATCAACCGCCGCACAT
>NZ_RZPW01001221.1:0-1054 GCF_003998455.1 Mesorhizobium sp. M7A.F.Ca.CA.001.08.2.1
CCCTTCGCCAGTTTACCCAGGCGGGACTTTTGCGCATCCTCGCCGTCGAAGGCGCGAAAACCTATTTCGACACCAACACCTCCGACCACCACCATTTCTACATCGAAGGCGAAAACCGTATATTCGACATCGACAGCGGTCCGGTGACGGTTGCCAACCTGCCGGAGCCTCCGGAAGGGATGGAGATCGCCAACGTCGACATCGTCGTGAGGCTGCGCCCCAAACGCCGCGAATGACTGGCGAGGCCAGAATCATCTGCCAAGCCAGAATTATCGGCCAGGGATGAAACCCCTCGATCTCGTAATCCGGCTCGAATGGGCGATCATGGCACTGGCTGCCGTCATTTTCTACGGTTCGACCGGCATCTCCTGGTGGCTCTTCGGATTGCTTATCCTGGCGCCTGACCTATCGATGTCGGGCTATCTGGCCGGTCCGCGCGTCGGTGCCCTTGCCTACAACGCCTTGCACATCCTGATCGTGCCCGTGCTGCTGCTGCTCGGAGGGCACATGTGGGGCAATGCGGCCGCGATGGCGGTTGCGCTGATATGGATCGCCCACATCGCCATCGACCGTGCGCTGGGCTACGGTCTGAAGCTGCCGACCGGCTTCCAGGACACCCATCTCGGTCGTATCGGGCATAAAGCCAGGACCGCGAAAGAGAATCAGTCCTTGACCCGTTCGCCGGGATAGGCGCCCCAGACGACCGACTGGGCAAGCCAGCCGGTGTGGCCGTCGAACGTCATTTCGCACCACTGGCCGTCGCAGGATTTGATCGTACCCATGACGCCAGGTTCGATCATCGCGACCACCCTTGCATCCTTGTCGGGGCTGTTGAGAAGATTGATCCGGGTGCCCTTGCCACGCTGCCATGGTGCGACGATTGCCGTGCGCCGGCCGGAAAGCAGCGACTGGTTGATCCAGCCTTCCGAACCATCGGCATCGCGCACGCGGCGCCATGTGTCGAATTCCTGGATGATCTCCATCGGCAGGCCGGCCTTCATATACATCCAGTCGACCGAGTAGTTGGCGCCGGGGCCGACGCGCGAGTTGACGC
>NZ_RZPW01001222.1:0-1052 GCF_003998455.1 Mesorhizobium sp. M7A.F.Ca.CA.001.08.2.1
CTAGAGCGGTTCACGACTTGATGGAATCGTAGGGGATTCCCGATTTGTGAGTTTTGTGATTCAAGATGCTGGCTGGAGTGGAGGCCAGCATCTGATGACGCGACCTTTTTCCAATGATCTTCGCGAACGGGTGGTGGCTGCGGTTTTGGGTGGCGAGAGCCGCCGCTCGGCCGCCAAACGGTTTGGCATTTCGATTTCCGCGGCGGTAAAGCTGCTGCAGCGCCATGGGACGACCGGTTCGGTGGCACCAGGCAAGATGGGTGGACATCGCAAGAGGGTGCTGGAGCCGCACCGTGCCTTCATCGAGGCACGTATACGTGAGACGCCGCATCTGACGCTGCACGGCCTGAAGGATGAGTTGGCCGGTCGCGGGGTCAAGGTCTCGCACAACGCGGTGTGGTTGTTCCTGCGCCGCGAGGGCCTGAGCTTCAAAAAAAACACTGTTCGCCCTTGAGCAGGCACGCGCCGATGTTGCCCGCAGGCGCCAACGATGGCGGTCCTGGCAGGCCGGTCTCGATCCGCAGTGTCTGGTCTTCATCGATGAGACCTGGATCAAGACCAACATGGCTCCACTGCGAGGTTGGGGGCCGAAGGGCAAGCGGCTGCGCGGCCTGGCTCCGCACGGGCACTGGCGCACGCTGACCTTCCTCGGCGCGCTACGCTGCGATCGGCTCGCTGCACCTTGCGTCTTCGACGGACCGATTAACGGCCAGTGCTTCCGCGCCTATGTCGAGCAGCAGCTCATCACCGTGCTGAAGCCCGGCGACATCGTGGTCATGGATAACCTGGGAAGCCATAAATCAGCGGCCATCAGGCAGATGATCAAAGCTGCCGGCGCCAGGCTTTGGTATCTACCGCCCTACTCGCCGGACCTCAATCCGATCGAGCAGGCTTTCGCCAAGATCAAACACTGGATGCGCCAAGCTCAGAAACGCACCGTCGAGGACACGTGGCGCCACATCGGCCACCTCGTCGAAACCATCGAGGCAGCCGAATGCAAAAACTACTTCGCAAAAGCCGGGTACGCTTCCGTCAAAACGTGAAACGCTCTA
>NZ_RZPW01001223.1:0-1038 GCF_003998455.1 Mesorhizobium sp. M7A.F.Ca.CA.001.08.2.1
GGCTCAACCGCGGCAAGGAAAGCGCGGTGCTCGACCTGAAGACCGAGCACGACCTGGCTCTCCTGCACCGGATGGTGGCGCGCGCGGATGTTCTCGTGCAGAATCTCGCCCCGGGCGCTATCGACAGGCTCGGCCTCTCCGCCGATGCGATCGCAGAAAAATTCCCTCGGCTGATCGCCATCAACATCGTCGGCTACGGACAGGATACGCCTTACGCGGCGATGCGCGCCTACGACATGCTGGTGCAGGCCGAAAGCGGTATCTGTGCCGTCACCGGCACACCGGACACACCGAGCAAGGTCGGGGTTTCCGCCGCCGACATCGCCACCGGCATGAATGCCCATGCAGCGATCCTCGAAGCCTTGCTGGCGCGCCAGAAGACCGGGCGCGGCCGCATTGTCGAGGTGGCCATGTTCGACGCCATGGCCGATTGGATGACCGTGCCGCTGCTGCACTACGAATATGCGGGCCGCGAGACCCAGAGATATGGCCTGGCGCACGCTTCGATCTACCCCTATCGACCCTATGCCTGTCGGGATGGCAGCGTGGTCGTGTCCATCCAGCAGAACAATGAATGGAAGCGCTTCTGCACGCTCGTGCTGCAAAGGCAGGATCTGTTCGCCGACGAACGCTTCGCCACCAATGCCTGGCGGGTGGCCAACCGCACGGCGCTCGACGCCGAGATCGAACCGATCTTCGCGGCAATCGACTGCGAAAAGGCCATAGACCGTCTCAACGAGGCGCAGATCGCCTGGGGCCGGGTGAGCGCAATGCACGACCTGCCACACCACAAGGCGTTGCGACGGACAGAGGTGGCGCTGCCGGACGGCAGGCGCATCTCCGTGCCGATTCCGGCAGGGCGGTCGGAGGGGTTCGCAACCGTCCCCGGCGTTCCCGCCCTTGGCGCCGATTCGGACCGGATCCGGTCCGAATTCGCCGCCTGACGAGGATCTCATGAGCCTGGACACAAGCACGCTGCAGGAATGGATCGGACGCACGCACGAGGTCGAGGACATCGTGACCCCGCGCCTGCTGGCC
>NZ_RZPW01001224.1:0-1034 GCF_003998455.1 Mesorhizobium sp. M7A.F.Ca.CA.001.08.2.1
CTCCTGCATGGATCCATGGCGGAGGATTTCAAGTCGAGCGGCGTCTTCGATGAGGCGGCAAAGACCTACCGGGTGCTCGCATTTGACCGTCCCGGCTTTGGGCGAAGCTCACGTTCGCGCACCCGGCGCTGGTCCGCTTGCGACCAAGCCGACCTCATACATGCCGCCGCCGGCAGATTGGGTATTAAGAAATATCTCGTGCTTGGACATTCCTGGGGAGCCTGGATCGCCCTCGAGTTGGCGCGCAGGCATCCTTCATCGGTCGCTGGCATTGTGCTTGTCTCAGGCTATTACTATCCGCCACCGCGGCTGGATCTTGCACTGGCCGCACTCCCGGCATTGCCGGTGATCGGAACGGGGTTTCGCCACACCTTGTTGCCGCTGCTTGTGAGGCTTGCCTGGCCTTGGGCAATGGAAAAGATATTTCGACCCGCTATGATCGCCAGCGACTTCGCCGCATCCGCCAAGGATGCCGCCAGCCGCCCTTCCCAACTGGGGGCGGTTTGTTCGGAGTCAGCATCTATGCTGGCCGCGGCCCTGTCGGAGAAGGCCAGCTATAAGGACATTTCCGTACCGACCGGCATCCTGGCGGGATCTGGAGACCGGTTGTTCGATGCGGAACGGAATGCACGGCGCCTGCATGGCGAAGTTGGTGGGTCTCTCCTCGAGGTGATTCCGGGCGCTGGCCATATGGTTCATCAGAGCGCCCCGCAGGCAGTAGTCGGTATGGTGCACACGATTTCAGCACGGCACGCCCTTTCCCAATCGAACCGTCGGCAGCGACGTAAGCTGCGTGCCGACGAGTTCAAGCCAGGTCCGGCTCCGCAAATGTTCCAGGCGGGCGACAAGTGACGCCGCTTGCACCAGATCGTCGTTCAAACGAGCTTTCCAAATGAGCGACCAACGTCCAGCCAACATGCATTCGGTGCTCCACCAGAACATAGACGCACTGGTCGAGCACAGGCGACAACAGGAGGAGCACCAAAGCGTTCAGGTGCGGATTGCCGGCGCTATTTCGCGCTTCGCGGGGAGCA
>NZ_RZPW01001225.1:0-1030 GCF_003998455.1 Mesorhizobium sp. M7A.F.Ca.CA.001.08.2.1
GCGCCCGCCGTTTTCACGAGGCCTGGGAAGAAAATGCACCCTGGTGCGAGCCGGGCGAGGACGCTCATGGTCACGATCACCATGGCCACGATCACGATCACCAACATGGCGTCGGACCGAAGGCTGCCTGATGGACACATTTTACGGCCTTGTCATCGCGCCCTTCGCCGATTTCGCCTTCATGCAGCGGGCGTTGATCGGTTCGCTGATGCTGTCGCTCGGCGCCTGCCCGATCGGCGTCTTCCTTATGCTGCGGCGCATGAGCCTGTCGGGCGACGCCATGGCGCATGCCATCCTGCCCGGTGCGGCCGCCGGCTTCCTGTTTTATGGGCTGGAGATCCTGCCGATGACCATCGGCGGCCTGATCGCCGGCGTCATCGTCGCGCTCGGCGCCGGCGCCGTCTCGCGCTTCACCATCCAGCGCGAAGACGCCTCGATGGCGGCTTTCTACCTTATTTCGCTCGCCATCGGCGTGCTGATGGTGTCGATCCGCGGTTCCAGCGTCGATCTCATGCATGTGCTGTTCGGCACCGTGTTGGCGCTCAATGACGAGGCCCTGACGCTGATCGGCGGCATCGTCGCGGTGACGCTGGTCAGCCTCGCCATCTTCTGGCGGGCGCTGGTCGCCGAATGCCTCGACCCGCTGTTCCTGCGCTCGGTCAGCCGGCTCGGCAGCCCGGTGCATTTCATCTTCCTCGGCCTTGTCGTACTCAACCTCGTCGGCGGCTTCCAGGCGCTCGGCACGCTTCTATCGGTTGGGCTGATGATGCTGCCGGCCGCGGCCGCCCGCTTCTGGACGGTTCGCGTCGAGCCGATGTGCGTGCTGGCCGTACTGATCGGCTTCGCATCCTGCGTCGCCGGGCTGCTTTTGTCCTATCACGCCTCGCTGCCATCCGGCCCGGCCATCATCCTGTCGGCCGGCGTCGTCTATTTCGCCTCGATCCTGTTTGGCACGCGCGGCATCCTGCGCGCACGCATCATCCATCACCGTCACAGAACGGCCTGATCCCCGCCCCTAGAAGGAGACCCC
>NZ_RZPW01001226.1:0-1030 GCF_003998455.1 Mesorhizobium sp. M7A.F.Ca.CA.001.08.2.1
GAACTGAAGGTTGGCGTCGACGACACGGCCGCCGAACAGATTTGCCAGCACCCACAGCCGGGCATTGCGCGCCGAAAACCACGGCCATAGCTGCTTGACGTGAGAGACCTGCATGTCGTGGATGTTGAACGCCAGATTGATCCCCGGCACTTTGCCGTCGACGAACGCCACGGCGGCGGTGCCAAGCACCTCGCCGGAGCCGGCGGACCGAAGCGCGATCTGCTCTGCGACCAGTTTGTGGCTCACCGTGTTGTAGACACCGGCGATCCGGGCGAGGAAGGTGAGCGCCGGCTCGGGCGACTCCGAAGGCGCAAGCGACGATCCGTCGCTGGTCAGGTCGTAGCGATAGGAGGGCTCTTCACCCACCGCTCCGCTTGCCGGCTTCGGCCCGATCGAACCGGCGAAATCGAATGTCGAGCGGCCGGTCTTCAGCAGCAATCTGTCGACCTGGACCTTGTTGCTGCCAGCAACCAGCGTCGCATTGATATCGACGTCCGCCGGCAGCAATCCTCGCGTGCCGAGATCGAGGACAGAGCCCGTCGATGACAAAGCGGCCGTCAGCCGCGATGCGTTCACGCCGAACCCTTCCGATCCCGTCAGCTTCAACGCGACGGGTCCCAACTTGCCGGCAGCGGCCGCGCCGGTGTCGGCCAGATCGACGCTCGCATCCAGCGCCGTGACCCGGTGCGCCGCGATATCACGGGTGGCGGTAGCGGCAACCGTAAGCGTCCTGCCGTCGATGTCTGCCTTCGAGGAAAACTGCATGCCGCCCGGTCCCGACTGCACGACGGTGGCGTCGGTGATCTTGACGAGCTTGATCGCTCCGGTTTCGGGCAGCACGAATTCGACATTGCGAAGATCGATGCGACGCAGCGAATCCTCCCGCACGGCATCGAGTGCGTGGTTGATGTTTCCGAACACCGCGGCGGACAGCTTCTCCGGATCGATGAGGCCGTCCGCATTGCGCAGGCCGGCGGTCCAGTCGCCGCCTGACGGCATCGCCGCCACGACGATGCGGGCATCCGAGATC
>NZ_RZPW01001227.1:0-1028 GCF_003998455.1 Mesorhizobium sp. M7A.F.Ca.CA.001.08.2.1
GCCTTGCCGCATCATCTGCTCGATGATCTCGCCGAGCGGATTGTTGCCGCCGCCGCCAAAACCACCGGCGGCCTGCATCTGGTTTGCCGTCTGCTTGAACAGCCCGCCCATGACCATCGAGGCGATCGCCGGCAGCATCTGCTGCAGGATCTGCTGATTGACGCCGCTGGCTTGCGCCGCCTGGCTGGCCACGGCGCGAGACAGATCCTTCGAACCGAACAGGTGCCCGAGAATGCCGTTGCCCTCATCGACGCCTTGCGGCGAGAAGGCCCGGGTTGCGTCCTCGAAATACTTGGCGTGCTGGCCGCTGGCCATCGCCGTCATGAAGGCGCCGAGCCCATAGGGGTCGGCGGTGTTGCGTTGCAGCCCCTGCGAAAAGGCCGGCAGCAATGCAGCGACCGCGGCTTGCGTCTGCTGCATTGAAAGCCCGTATTGCTGGGCAAGGGCCTGCATGCCGTTGCCGTTCTGGGCCTGCGTCAGCATGTCGAACAAGGTGGGCATCGGCGTCTCCTCCGGAAATCCTCGCCGAAGAAGCCTAGTTTGTTTCCACTTCCGATTGAAGCGACTTTTGCCGGCCGGTCAGCTTTGCCAAATCCGAGGGTTAATAGGCGTATTCCATGAAAACCGGCTCGATCGAGCCGCCCCAGCGCGTGTGGTAGGCCGACAGCATCTCCTCGGCGCTGGTGGTGCCCCGCGCCACCACTTCGTCCAACGTGTTGAGGAAGGAGGTCTCGTCGTAGCCGTCGCGGTTCTTCTTGCCACGGTTCTTCAGTCCCATGCGGGAAATGACCATCACGTCACGCGCGATCTCGCGCAGCGTGGTGTTGCGGAACGGTGCGGAGATGCCTTGTTCCGGCACGGCATTGCGCATCGCCAGCGTTTCTTCATACGTCCAGCTCGAGGTCAGCGCCTCGGCGGCATCGAGTGCGGCCTCATCATAAAGCAATCCGACCCAGAAGGCCGGCAGCGCGCAGATGCGCCGCCATGGCCCGCCATCGGCGCCGCGCATCTCGAGGAAGCGCTTCAGC
>NZ_RZPW01001228.1:0-1027 GCF_003998455.1 Mesorhizobium sp. M7A.F.Ca.CA.001.08.2.1
CGCCATGGCAAGGCCGGCCACGACAATGGCCAGCACGATCGCCGTGCTTTCAAGAATGCCGAGCCGCCCTGATGTTCGTTCGTTCATCGCAATTCTCCTTCGAAACTGTTTGACGAAAATCCTGGCCGATCACAATGTGGAAGTTGCGCTGCCAGCCTTCGGCCACGACGAAGGCTGGTTGGCCGACCGCCTTCCCGGCGCTGAATATTCGCAGGAGCAAGAGAATGCGCTTCGATCTGGTCGATCTCCGCCTGTTCCTGCTGGTCGCCGAACGCGGCAGCATCACCCATGGCGCCGAGCTTGCCGGACTGGCCCTGGCGTCGGCCAGCGCCCGCATCAAGGGCATGGAGGAGCGGCTCGGCGCGCCGCTGCTGGAGCGCCGGCGCCGTGGGGTGGTGCCGACGGCGGCCGGACAGGCGCTGCTGCATCATGCGCGCGCGGTGCAGAACCAGATCGAAGCGATGACCGGCGACCTCGCCGCCTATGCCACCGGCCTGCGCGCCCGCGTCCGGCTGATGGCCAACACCGCCGCCACAGCCGAGTTGCTGCGCGAGATCCTGCCCACCTTCCTTGTCGCGCATCCCGGCATCGACATCGAGCTCGACGAGCGCCCCAGCCATGAGATCGCGCAAGCCGTGGCCAGTGGTGCGGCCGATCTCGGCATCGCCGCCACCTGGGCCGGCCTTGCGCACCTCGAGCAGAAACCGTTCTTCATCGACCGGCTGGTGGTGATCGCCGCGCGAAACCGGCCCGGCCTTGAAGGCCGCACCGTCAACCTCACTGAGCTTCTCGGCGAATCTTTCGTCGGCCTCAGCACCGGCCATGCGCTGCAGGAGCACATCGCCCGCCAGGCGGCCCGCCTTGGCGGCCATCTGCATGTCCGCATCCGCGTTCCCGGCCTCGACAATGTCTGCCGGCTGGTCGCGCAAGGTGCCGGCATCGCCATCGTGCCGGAAAGTGCCGCGCGCCGCTCGGCACGCTCGCTGCGACGCCTTCGGCTGACCGACGACTGGGCGACGCGCCAGCT
>NZ_RZPW01001229.1:0-1024 GCF_003998455.1 Mesorhizobium sp. M7A.F.Ca.CA.001.08.2.1
ATGGTGACATGTTCGGTGCCGGGCGCAGGCGCCTGCGCGTCCCACTTGCCCAAAACCCCCAGCCACCAGCAGAAGTCACGTTCGCGATAGGCCCGCGGCGGCCGATCGTGCGGCCCGACCGAGAGATAAACCCGCCGTCCCGCACGCTGGAGTTCGTCGGCGATCTGCACCCCCGAAGACCCGGAGCCGACCACCAGCACCGCGCCTGCGGGCAGTTGGCCGGGATTGCGATAGGCGCTGGAATGTATCTGCATAGGTCCGGCGTCCCCGGGAACGACGGCCGGGATGACCGGATGCTGGAAAGCGCCGGTGGCGGCAACCACGCTCCTGGCTTCGATCACGCCATCCGAGGTTTCGATCCGGAAGCCGGGACGGCCGACAAGCCTTTCCACTTTCCTGACCTCCACGCCGCAGCGGATGGGGGCAGCGATCATGTCGGCGTAAGCGACAAAATAGTCGGCGACCTTCTCCTTGCCGATAAAGGCATCCGGACCGGCATTGGGAAATTCCATGCCGGGAAAACGGTCATGCCAGGCGGGACCATTGGCAACCAGCGAGTCCCATCTTTCGCTACGCCAGCGTTCGGCGATGCGGTCCCGCTCCAGCACGAGATGGGGCACGCCGCACTTGCTCAGATGCTCGCTCATCGCCAGCCCCGCCTGGCCGCCGCCAACAACAAGCGTGTCTACTGTTTCGACTGGCATTCAGCGGCCCTTTCTGGCTCTCCCCGAGAGTTTCTGCGCATGCGGCGGAGGTCTGATCGTTGGTTTACTGGAGGGACCGGGCAGCGAAAATTACGATTTCATGTGGCAGTGGTTAGCTTGTTCCTAAATGCTGAATTGGCCGCGCGCAGACGGCTACGCCAGTATTGCCATAGCCGCCTTTTCGCCAATCATCATGGATGGCGCATTGGTGTTGCCACCGATCAATGTCGGCATGACGGAGGCATCAGCGACGCGCAGATTGTCGAAACCGCGCACCTTGAGACTGGCGGGATCAACCACCCCCATGGCGTCCTTGCCCA
>NZ_RZPW01000122.1:0-10924 GCF_003998455.1 Mesorhizobium sp. M7A.F.Ca.CA.001.08.2.1
GTCCTTCTTCGCAAGAATCCATATGCGACAGCCTCGGAGGGGGAGACGGGAATTTGCGTCAGGCCAGGTCGATGGTCCGCCCCATTGCGATGCTCTGTTCGGCGGCCAGCACGATGCGCAGGCTGTTGACCGCCGCGTCCATCTGCTCGGTGAGGTCGAGATCCTCGCGGATGGCGCGCAGGAAGACGGCCTGCTCGCGGTCGCACAGTTCCTGGTGGCCGGGTTCGTCCTCCATGCTGACGATCTCGTCGGGTTTGGAGAAATTCTTGTCGCCGTCGACAGCGGCATAATGGATCTTCAGCGCATCGGTCTTGGTGTGGCGGTCGATGTCGGCGGAATTCGAAACCTCTGCCAGCTCGGCAACACTGCTTGCCTGCTGGCCGGCGACGATCGACACCGCGCCCTTGGGGCCGACGACGTCCTTCACGAAATAGGCCGTCTCGCTCATCATCGGGCCCCAGCCCGCCTCGTACCAGCCGACCGAACCGTCATCGAAGGTGACGTGCAGATGGCCGTAATTCTGCTTGTCGGCTTCCGCCCAGAGCTTGGCGCCGATGCCGTGCACGCGCACCGGCTTGGCGCCGGTCAGCTGGCACATGACGTCGACATAGTGGACGCCGCAATCGACGATCGGGATCAGCGAATCGATCAGGTTCTTGTGCCAGTGCCAGGCGCTGCCGCTGCTCTGCTGGTTGAGGTTGAGCCGCATCACCAGCGGCTTGCCGAGCGTCTTGCCGACCTCGATGAACTTGATCCATGACGGATGCACGCGCAGAATATAGCCGAGCACCAGCTTGCGGTTCTTCGCGCGTGCCGCCGCGACGACCTTCTCGGCATCCTCGTTGTTGGTGGCGAGCGGCTTTTCCATGAACACATGGCAGTTGGCGGCGATTGCCTTCAGCGCGTATTCGGCGTGGGTGTTCGGCCAGCTGTTGATCGAGACGGCGTCCGGTTTTGTTTCCTTCAGCGCCTGGTCGAAATCCTCGTAGAGGGGGTAGCCGGCTAATTCTTCCGGAATCTTCGTGTTGCTCCTGATCGACCGGCTCATGATGCCGACGATCTCGAAACCGTCGAGCCGGTGATAGGCGCTGGCATGCGACGCACCCATATTGCCGAGACCCACCACCAGCACTTTCACCTTGTCGGACACCGCTACCTCCCAAATTCTTGATTGAATAATATGCGGCGATCGGTTGCCGCTCGCATGTCTATCCGGGACAACCACCTCGGGTCAGCGCCGCCGCTCATTGCCTGCCCTTTCCTCTCCCCGTCGATCGGGGGAGAGGTGTCGAGCGAAGCTCGACGGAGTGGGGGTCGACCCTCGCGCCCGCTTGAGGTCTCTTGCTCGTCAGATTGTGCCTGTCTTGCGGCGACTGCTCGTTTGACGAACGCCTTCCCCCACTCCGTCGCCGCTTCGCGGCGCCACCTCTCCCCCCTCCGGAGGGAGAGGAAAGGAGCCAAGGCAGGGTAATGGAGGGCGGCGCCGACATGACCCGTTGCGCAGCCCTACTTCACCGCCGAATCGAACAGATGCGCCTTGATCTTCTCGACATCGAGCGCGGCAAAACCTTCCGACAGTTTGACGCCGTCGGCATCGGCCTTGACCTTGGCCTTGTCGAAATCATTGGCCGGGCCGATCAGATCGTTGGTGCAGACATCCTCGGCCTTCACCGGGGCGGTGATCTGGCCGATCTTGTGGATTTCGTCGAAGAAGCCCTGCCAGCTCGCCATGTCGTGCGAGCCCCAGCCGCCGCGCTTGTCCATGTCGCCGCGGAAAACGTTGATCTGCTGCAGGATCGAGGTGGTGCCGAGCTCCGGCCCGAGATTCTTGGCCAGCGTCGGGAACTGCTCGAACACCGCTTCGACCGCCGCGCGTGGATTCTGGTAGCCGAATTCGAGGCCCATCGCCCAGCCGCGCAGGTACTTTTCCAAAAACGCCTTGCGGTCGGGATCCTCGAGATCGGCGGCACGCACGACGAAGGTGTTGGCCGGCAGCTTCGAATTCTGCACGCCGAGCCAGTATTCGAAGTCGAGCCCCTTGGCGATCCATTCGGCGCGCAGCCCTTCCCACGACAGGGCGGCGTCGCCCTGGCCGCCGGCCAGCGCCGTTCCCCAGGTCGGCCAACCGGCCTCGACATATTTCACCTTCTTGATGTCGACGCCCTGCGCGGCCAGCAGCGGGTCGGTGATCGACTGCCAGGCGGCGGAGCCGAGCAGGATGGTCTTGCCTTCCAGCTTCTTCAGGTCGTTCGATCCCTCGCCCTTGCGGAAGGCGATGCTGAACGTGTCGCGCGCGCCCATATGGAACACCGACTTCAGCTTCATGCCGTTCTGGATGGCGAAGGAGAACACGCCGGGCGACGGGAAGCCCATATCGGCCTGGCCGACATCGACGAACTTCACCGTCGCGGTGCCGTCCGATGGTCCCGGCTGCATGTCGGTGTCCAGCCCGTCGAAATAGCCGGCCTTCTTGGCCGCCCAGTAGGGATAGTCGTCGAGCACTTCGAGCGTGCCGCGCGGCGAGATCCAGGTGAATTTTCCGTAGGGTTCGGCCCTGGCCTTCAGGCCGGTGGCGCCAAGCGCCGTCGCCGTCACCAGCCCGGCGCCGGTGACCTGCAGGAAGTAGCGGCGGCTGATCCCCGCCGGGTTGATCGAGTTCTCTTTGGTCATGGCATTCCCCTTTTTTGTTTGATGTCAGTCTCTTGCCGCCCGCCTCCCGGGCGCCGTCATATCCCTGCGTTCAAGCCTCCCAGCTCGCCCATTTCTTGCCGATCAGGAAAAACAGCACGTAGATCAGGATGCCGAGCGTCGACAGGATCAGCACCACCGCGAAGAACTGCGGCATCTGGATCATCGACGAATAGGTGGTCAGCCGGTTGCCGAGGCCGAAACCGCCGCCGACCATTTCCGCGCCGACCGCGGTCAGCAGGCCGAAGATGGCGCCGATCATCAGCCCGACCAGGATCATCGGCAGCGCCATCGGCGCGCGGATCTTCCAGAAGATCTGCAGGGTGCTGGCGCCATAGGAACGCGCCAGCGCGATCTTGGCGCTGTCGACGCGGCGAAAGCCTGTCGCCGCATTGATCATCACCATCGGCCCAGCGGCCAGCGCCACCGCGATGATGCGCGGCGTGTAGCCGAAGCCGAAGCGCAGGATCAGAAGCGGCACCAGCGCCAGCATCGGCGTGGTGACCAGAAGCAGGATGTAAGGCGCGACGATCTTCTCTGCGAACGGGAATTGGGTGATGACGGCGGCCAGCACCAGGCCGATGATGGCGCCGATGGTGAAGCCGGACACCAGCTCGACCAGCGTGTAGCCGAGATGCGGCGCGATCAGCGGAAACTCGTCGAACAGCGCATAAGCGATCGAGCTCGGCGGCGGCATGATATAGAGCGGCACGTGGAACAGCCGCAGCGCCAGTTCGATGCCGCCGATGATGATCACCGCCACGGCAAGAATGGCCGCCACCTCCTTGCCCGACTTGATGCCGGGGCCGCTGGCGAAGGCCGACAGGTTGGTCAGGCTGACCTCGTGGCCATCGCCCGCCTTGGCGCCCGACTTGGACTTCGAGAATTCCGGAATGGCATCGCCCCCGCTCACGGCCTGATCCTCACGATTTCGGCGCTCGGGCGCTCCGGCGCTTTTGGCCGCGTGCGTTCGCCGACAATGTCCATCTTGATCCGGTTGGTGAGGTCGAAGACCTCCTTCGTCGCCATGATCTCCAGCGAACGCGGCCGTGGGAACGGCACGCGGTATTCCTTGGCGACCCGTCCTGGCCGTGCGCTCAGCACCACCACCCGGTCCGAGAGAAAAATCGCTTCCTCAATCGAGTGGGTGATGAAGACGATGGTTGTCTTGGTGTCGAGCCAGATCTCCTCGACCAGCCGGTTCATCTCCTCGCGGGTGAAACTGTCGAGCGCGCCGAACGGCTCGTCCATCAAAAGCACCGAGGGCTTTAGCGCCAGCGCCCGCACGATCGCCGCGCGCTGCTGCATGCCGCCCGACAGCTCGCGCGGAAACTTGCCGCCGAAGCCATCAAGCCCGACCCGGTTGAGCAGATGCGCGATCCACGCCCGGTCCGGCTTCTCGCCCTTGATCTCGAAGGGGAAGCGGATGTTGGCGTCGAGGTTGCGCCACGGCAGGAGGTTCGCCTCCTGGAAGACGATGCCGATATCGGGATGCGGACCGGTGATGGCCTTGCCGTCGAGCCGGATCTCGCCACTGGTCAGGCTGTGCAGGCCCGACATCGACCACAAAAGCGTGGTCTTGCCGCAGCCGGAAGGGCCGACGATCGAGACGATTTCATTGACGCTGACATCGAGGCTGCAGCGGTCCAGCGCCAGCAGGTCGCCGGAGGCCGTGTGATAGATCTTGGTCGCTGCCTGCACGCCAAGCTTCGGCTTTTTTGCATCGCCCGTGTTCATCTGCCCCCCGGGAAGATTGCGCGATGATCCATTGGCTCATCCCCAGCGAAAATCAGTCTGTAACTATCCTACTTTCCTGTCAAGCGCCGACGATAGCGGCCGTATCACGAAAATCGATTAGTATACCTATCATGTTGTTTTAATGTCTGTTTTACGGCCTTGAAATGCATGTTGCTTTCCTACATACTTCGGAACTGACACGGACCGGAGAGGAACGGAGGAAGGTGAGCTTTCCCCAACGACACGCTGCGGTTGCGATCCGGTCGGGCACGTGGAGCCAGGGCGTGCAAACATGCTAAGACGACAGCCTCGCAACCCAGGGAAAGACCAGGACCCCATGACCGACGCTGGCAGCCAGGACGAGCCTGTTCCAGGCCCCGATACCGAGGGACGCGATCCTGTCCGGCGCATCCCCGACATCATCTCGCTGGTCAAGGATTCCTACAGCGAATTGCGCCCGGCCGAACGGCGTGTCGCCGATGTCGTTCTCGACGACGTCAAATATGCCGTCGACGCCTCCAACGCCGCCCTTGCCCAGCGCGCCGGGGTCAGCGAACCGACGGTGACCCGGTTCTGCCGCGCCATCGGCTGCGAGGGCGTGCGCGATTTCAAGCTGAAGCTGGCGCAGAGCCTCGTCGTCGGCGCGCTCTACCTGGCCAAGTCGCCTTCCGTCAGCAATGACAATGGCATGCCGTTCTGGAACGCCGTGTTCGGCGAGGCGCGCCGGGCGCTGCAGGAGGCCGAGCGGCAGCTCGACCCGGCCCAGCTGCAGAAAGCCGCCGAGCTGATCGCCAAGGCGCGCCAGGTCACGGTCTTCGGCCTCGGCGGCAGCTCCTCGGCGCTGGCGCAGGAAACCCAATACCGGCTGTTCCGCTACGGCATCACGGTCAGCGCCCAGTGCGATCCCTATCTGATGCGCATGACCGCCTCGACGCTCAAGCCCGGCGATCTGGTGATCGCCATTTCGGCGACGGGACGCACCCGCGAGGTGATCGAGGCCGTCGAGCTTGCCAAGCATTACCGCGCCAATGCGATCGCCGTGACCGCGCCCGACACCGAGCTCGCCCGCACCTGCGACGTCAGGCTGACGGTGGCGGTGCCGGAATATCCCGACACGCTGAAGCCGACGGCATCGCGCTTCGCCTTTCTGGCGGCGATCGACCTGCTGGCGGTGGCCTCCGCCTACAAGCTCGACGGCTCGGCCCGCGAGACGGTGCGCCGCATCAAATACAACGCCCAGATCCACCGCACCGGCAAGGAGATGGAGCCGCTCGGAGACTAGGGCTGCGCTTTTCCTTCTCCCCTTGTGGGAGAAGGTGGATCGGCGCGTAGCGCCGAGACGGTTGAGGGGTGGGTGACGGAGTGCCGTCGGCGCCAAGCTGGAGCACCCCTCATCCGACCTCACTTCGTGAGGCCACCTTCTCCCACAGGGGGAGAAGGGAAGCCGGACATGAAACGAAAGAGGGAAAGAGATGCTCGAAATAGCACCGACGAAACAGGCGGCCGCATGGCTCGAATCCCTGGCGCAGGCGCTCGCAGCCGGCGACGCTGCGGCGGCGAGCAACCTGTTCGTCGACGATTGCTACTGGCGCGATCTCCTGACCTTCACCTGGAACATCACGACCATGGAAGGCCGCGCGGCGATCGCCGACATGCTGGCGACGACGCTGGCGACGGCCAAGCCGAGCGCGTGGCGGCTGACCGGCGAGGCGACCTCGGACGACGGCACCATCGAGGCCTGGTTCAGCTTCGAAACCGTGGTGGCCAGGGGGGAGGGCATCATGCGGCTGCGCGACGGCCGCTGCCGGACATTGTTCACGGCGATGGCCGACCTCAAGGGCTTCGAGGAGCGCAAGGGCGCGGCGCGGCCGCTCGGCGTGCGCCACAAGGCCGATCCCCAGCGCGAGACCTGGTCGGAGGCGCGGGCGCGCGAGACGCGCGAACTCGGCACTGATGAACAGCCCTATTGCCTGGTCATCGGCGGCGGCCAGGGCGGCATCATGCTGGGGGCGCGACTGCGCCAGCTCGGCGTGCCGGCCATCGTCATCGAGAAGAATGCCAGGCCGGGTGACTCCTGGCGCAACCGCTACCGCACGCTCGTGCTGCACGATCCGGTCTGGTACGACCATCTGCCCTACATTCCCTTCCCCGAAAACTGGCCGGTGTTCACGCCCAAGGACAAGATGGGCGACTGGCTGGAAATGTATACGCGCGTCATGGAGCTCAACTACTGGGTCGCCACCAAATGCCTCAGCGCCAGCTATGACGAGGCCGAAAAAGTCTGGACCGTGGTCGTCGACCGCGTCGGCCGGCAGATCACGCTGAAGCCCAAGCACATCGTCTTCGCCACCGGCGCCTACGGCCCGCCACGGCGGATCGATCTGCCGGGTGCCGGCCGGTTCAAGGGCGAGTTGCTGCACTCCAGCCAGTATGCCAGCGGCGACAAATTCCGCGGCAGGAAAGTCGCCGTCATTGGCGCTGCAAGCTCCGGCCACGATGTCTGCGTCGACCTCTGGGAGAGCGGCGCCGAGGTCACCATGATCCAGCGTTCGCCGACGACAGTGGTCAAGTCGGACACGCTGATGGAAGTCGGCTTCGAGATCTTCTCGGAAGACGCACTGGCGCGCGGCATCACCACCGAGAAGGCCGACATGATCGTCGCCTCGACGCCGTTCGCGCTGGTGCCCAAGGGCCAGCAGGCGCTTTACGAGGTGATCAAGGCGCGCGACGCGGCCTTCTACGACCGCTTGCGCGCCGCCGGCTTCGCCATCGATTTCGGCGACGACGAGACCGGCCTTCTGATGAAGGCCTACCGCACCGGCTCCGGCTACTACATCGATGTCGGCGCCTCCGACCTGATCATCGACGGCAAGATCGGCATCCGCAGCGGCGTCGCCATCAAGTCGCTGACCCCGAGCGGCATCCTGTTCGAGGACGGCAGTGAACTCGTCGCCGACGCCATCATCGCCTGCACCGGCTATCAGTCGATGAACGAGAATGTCGCCGCGATCGTTTCGCGCGAAGTCGCCGACAAGGTCGGCCCGTGCTGGGGCCTTGGCTCCGGCGTCAAGGGCGACCCCGGCCCCTGGCAAGGCGAGCTGCGCAACATGTGGAAGCCGACCGCCCAGGAAGCGCTCTGGTTCCACGGCGGCAATCTGGCGCTGTCGCGCTTCTATTCGAAATATGTGGCGCTGCAGATCAAGGCGCGGATGGAAGGCATTGAGACGCCGGTTTACGGGGCGGTGAGCAACGCCGGGTAAAGTCGACCCCCACTCCGTCGAGCTTCGCTCGCCGGAGTGGGGGAAGCCATTCGCCAAGCGCACAGTCCCAAGACAGGCACAAGCTGCCGAGATCAGCTAGTCGTGCCGATGCCCAAAGTGCCTCGCCGCAACCTCGACATGGGTATGCGCGGCATGCGCCACAAACCGCTCAGTCTCGCTGACATCGTTGACCGCTTCGTTCGGCCACCAGGTGCCGCCGATAACGATGCCTTCGCACACCAGTCTCTGATCGGCGACCAATGACGCGCCGACCGCGTCGACGAAGGTGAAGCGGCCCGGGCGCTGACGGAGCACGGCGACGTCGCCGACCGTGCCGATGGCCAGTGTGCCCAGGTCAGGCCGCGCGATCGCCTGCGCCGGCGCTTGCGTGGCGGCGCGCAGGACCTCGACCAGCGGCATGCCGAGCGCCAGGAGCTTCGACATGCAGACGAGGATGTCGAAGGCGGGACCGTCGACGCAGTAGAGATGCACGTCGCTCGAGATCACGTCGGGCGCCAGCCCTTCTTCGAGCATGGCGCGGGCGACGGCGAAATCGAACGAGCCCATGCCGTGGCCGATGTCGAAGATGACGCCGCGCTCGCGCGCCAGCCGCATGTCGGGCCGCACCGCGCCGGAAGCGAACACCGGCGCATTCGGGAAAGGCCGGAAGCAATGGGTGAGAATGTCGCCCTTGCGCAGGCGCGGCAGCACTTCCGAGCGGCCGGGCGGCGGTTCGTCGATATGCGCCATCAGCGGCAGGCCGGCCTGGTCGGCGGCCTCCAGCGCCAGATCCACCGGCGCGATGCCGCTGGTGCCGCCGGCATGCTTGCCCGAGCGAACCTTTACGCCGACCACGACATCGCGGTGCTCGCGCACCGCAGCCACAACCTCGCGCGGTTCGCAGAGCCTGAGATCGCTGCACTCGCCCACCGACACCGTCTGCGAGAAGCCGAAAATGCCGGCAAAGGAAATGTTGACATAGGCCAGGATGCGAACCTTCGAGCGCTCCATGACATGGCGGCGGAAGCCGAGGAAATTGCCGGCGCCCGCACTGCCGGCATCGATGAAGGTGGTGGTGCCGCTCTTGGCGGCCAGCCGGTCGGCATCGACGCCAAGCGACGTGCCGCCCCAATAGACGTGGCTGTGCAGGTCGACCAGGCCCGGCGTGACGATGCAGCCGGCGGCATCGACGATCTGCGCGGCGCTGTCCGCCGGGATATCGGCGTCGACCGCGGCAACGCGGCCATTGGCGATGGCGACATCGCGCAGCGCGTCGAGGCCAGCGGCCGGATCGATCAGCCGTCCGCCCTTCAGCAGGAGGTCGAATTGCATGGGGTAACCTCCGCTCGTTGCTTTGCTTACAGAGGCAGATAGGCGACCGCCTCGACCTCGATCTTGATATCGATCATCAGCCGCGATTCGACCGTGGTGCGGGCCGGCGGGTTCTTCGGAAAGTGCCTGGCATAGACCGCGTTGAAGGCGCCGAAATCGCGCGCGTCTTCCAGCCACACGGTGGTCTTCACCACATCGTCCATGGTGCAGCCGGCCAGCGCCAGCGCGGCCTTGACGTTGGCGAGCACCTGCTCGGTCTGTTCCGATATGCCGCCCTTGACCACGATGCCGTCGCTGCCGACGGGAACCTGGCCCGAGACATAGACGAGATCGCCTGCCCGCACGGCGGGCGACAGCGGCACATGCGACGTTCCAAAACACTGTTTCGGCAAGGGACAAGCCTCCTCTGATGACAGGACGGGGTGCCATTGCGGCGCCCGCTTCGATCGACATTTACGCCGATCCGGCCGATCCTCATAGGGGCCTTGTTGGAAAGCAACATTCTTGGAAATCTGCGTTGCTTTATTACAAGAGCCCTTGCATCGTACGCGCTGACGGGCGGCTTGGAAGCCGCACCGCACAGACGCATTTGCCAGAGCGGAGACAGCAGCAATGACCTACGACAAGAACCCGTTTCCATCAGGCGATGCCGATCGCCACGCGCTCTGGGAAATGCTGGTGCGGCGCGACATCGACGCTTTCATCGGCCAGGACTGGGCCATGGTCGAGGATGATTTCGTCGCCGAGAGCTTCTTCGGCATGCATGCGCATTTCCTGCACAACGCCGACGCCTGGCGGCTGCAGTTTCCAAGGCTCGACGTCTATCGCGACGAATGGCTGCGCCAGGCCAAAGAGACGGCGGCGACCAAATTCGCCGAGCCGCTGCGCGAGGCGCTGTTTCGCGTCACCAACATGCGAGACATCGACGTCGACGGCGACCGCGCCGTGCTGCACAAGAAGTTCGACGGCTCGGTCGCCAAGGCGGACGGCAGCGTCGACCGGCTGAAATGGCAGACGCTGTATTTCTGCAGCAAGGTCGGCGGAAGCTGGAAGATATCAGGCTTCGTCGGCTATATGCCGCATCCGCTCGGCAGCTAGAGCCAGCTGATCAGTAGAGCGTGACGAAGGCCGGAAACAGCATGCCGGTCGCCCGGAAATGCTCGACCAGTTCGATGGCCGGGAAGATGGCGAGGAAATAGAGCCCGTCGAAAAACGTGCGCTTCAAAGCCCGCGTCGAGAACTGCAGTTCGTCATCGTCGCGGTAGAGCAGCGGGTTTGGCCAGAACCGGGGCGTGCTCTTGGTGTAGGCAAGATAGGCTGGGCCGAACTTGCCGAGCAGAAATTCGGCTTCCTTGCGCGCCGTGACGCGAAAGATGAAAAAGCTGGCAAGGCCCAGCGCCACGGCCGCCATCAGCGAGCCGTAGAGCAATCCAATGCCGACCGCGCCGACCGTCGAGAAGAAATAGAGCGGGTTCTGCGTGGTCGAGAACGGTCCCGTCGAGACCAGTTCCTCGTTCTTCTTGCCGCCGACATAGAGAATGCTCCACAGCCGCCCGACGACACAGACGAGCACCAGGCAAAAGCCGAAGAATTCGATCGTTTCGTGCCCGTCGGAGCCCTCGCTCAGCCCCGGCTTGGTGAGAAACAGCAGCAACACCGCCAGCGCCGCCGCAACTCGCACGAAGATCAGGCGCTTGCGCTGGTCGAAGGCCTGGGAAACCGGCTTGAGGGTAGCGTAGGTCATTTGGTGTTTCCTGGGGCACTGACGAGTGCCCGTGAGCAATGGGCATGACATTGATGGCGGATGAAAGGCGCACGCCCTCTATCGGCGCAGCGCCGGGCATTCGTAAAGGACCTTTGCGCGGCCCACGACCATTCTTACGAATTTGTATGCCGCCGGACAGGCC
>NZ_RZPW01001230.1:0-1021 GCF_003998455.1 Mesorhizobium sp. M7A.F.Ca.CA.001.08.2.1
GGATGAAGGTGGTGCTGCTCGAAGGCGGCAAGATCGGCTGGGGCGCGTCGGGCCGCAATGGCGGCCAGATGATCCCCGGCCTGCGCAAGGGCGCCAAGGGACTGGTCAAGCTCTATGGGCCTGAGCGGGCAAAGGTACTGTTCGATCTTGCCTTCGAGGCGCGCGGGCTGGTGCTCGACATCATCGAGCGCCATGCCATCGATTGCGATCTCAGGCTGACCGGCCATCTGGTCGGCGCGGTCAACGGTTCCGACCTCAAGGATCTCGAGGAAGAGGTCGAGTGCCTGGCTACGGTGATGAAGTTCCCGCACGCCGAAATCCTGTCGGCGGCGGGAGCCCGAGCCAAGGTCGACACACCCTATCATGGCGCGATGTATGAGCCGCTCGGCGGCCACATGCATCCGCTGAACTACACGCTCGGCCTTGCCCGCGCGGCGATTGCTGCCGGCGTCGTCATCCATGAGAATTCGGTGGCGGTGAAGCTGGAGCGTGAGCCTTCGATCCGGATCTCGACGGCAAAGGGATCGGTGCGTGCAAAACATGTCGTGCTGGCCGGTGACGCTCTGCTCGATGGGCTGGAGCCGCGCGTCAACAGCCGCATCATGCCGGTTGGCAACTACATCGTCGCCACCGAGCCGCTGGAGGGCAAGCGCAATGTCATCCCGGCCAATGTCGCGGTGTCCGACACACGCTTCGTCGTCAACTATTACCGGATGTCGGCGGACGGCCGGCTCCTGTTCGGCGGCGGCGAGCGCTACACGCCGTCACCGCCGGCCGATATCGCCGGCTTCGTGCGGCCGCATATGGAAGCCACCTTCCCGCAACTTCAGAGCTGCCGCATCGATCACGCCTGGGGCGGGCTGGTGTCGGTGACGACATCCAGGCTGCCGCATGTCGGGCACTATGGCGAAGTCTATTTCGCGCATGGCTATTCCGGCAAGGGCGTCATCCTGTCGACGTTGTCCGGCAAGCTCCTGGCCGAAGCGATCACCGGCGACGCCTCGCGGCTCGATTTGTTCTC
>NZ_RZPW01001231.1:0-1020 GCF_003998455.1 Mesorhizobium sp. M7A.F.Ca.CA.001.08.2.1
CAGGTGGCAGCGGGTCGGGCGCGAACCGTCAGGCAATCCGTTCAACTCGATCGTGCAGCTCGAGCATGAGAACGGCATTCCGCGCAATCCGTTCATCAATGCCGGCGCCATCGTCATTTCCGACATCCTGCTTGCCGGCCACCAGCCGCGTGAAGCGATCGGCGAAATCCTGCGCTTCATCCAGTTTCTGGCCGATGACGAGACGATCATTATCGACCGAGAGGTCGCGGCGTCCGAACGGGCCACCGGCTACCGCAACTTCGCGCTTGCCAACTACATGAAATCCTTCGGCAATCTCCACCATGCGCCGGAGTTGGCGCTGGGTGTCTACTTCCACCACTGCGCCATCGCCATGAGTTGCCGGCAACTGGCGCTCGCCGGCCGCTTCCTCGCCAATGGCGGCAAGAACCCGGCGACCGGGCATTCCGTGGTGTCGGCCGAGCGCGCACGCCGCATCGGCGCGATGATGCTGACCTGCGGTCACTATGATGGCTCCGGCGATTTCGCCTTCCGCGTCGGCATCCCCGGCAAGAGCGGCGTCGGCGGCGGCATATTGGGCATCGTGCCGGGCGTGGCGTCGCTTGCCGTCTGGTCGCCCGGCCTCAATGCCAACGGCAACTCCAAGCTGGGGTCGATCGCGCTGGAAAAGCTGGCCAGGATGATGAACTGGTCGATCTTCGCGCCGTGATGCATGTCGCCCAAAAGTGCGCAGCGGTTTTGGGACAACGACATGCATAAAAATCAAAGAAGCGTTTTAGCCTTTCGCGATCCGGAATAGCGCCAGATAAGAAAATCCCGCACCGTCTTCGAGACGGCGCGGGATTTTTGTCAACAAACTAGCTCAGGTGGCTGAAAGGCTTAGAAAAAGCCCTTCCGCTGCCACCATCCGCCGCGTTTCGGCTTGTCGTCGGTCTTGTCCTCGGCCTTGGCCGCGGGTTCTTCCGCTACGGTCGAAGACACCACCGGCTCGACCGGCGCATTCACCGCCGCCGGCTTGCGCCGCGACGGGCGGGCCTTCGG
>NZ_RZPW01001232.1:0-1017 GCF_003998455.1 Mesorhizobium sp. M7A.F.Ca.CA.001.08.2.1
CGGTCTTGGCCGATGCCTTCCTTGGCGAGGCTCTTTCGCAAAACCGAGGCCAGGTCGACCACGTTCTCCTGAGGCTTTGGCGCTGGTTTCGGCGGTTTTTTGCCCTTGCGCTTGGCGTCGATCATGGCAATCAACGCATCTTCATAGGTGTCCTCGAATTTCGAGGGATCAAACTTCGTCACCTTCTTGTCGATAAGGAGGCCCGCGATTTCGAGCAAATCCGAATCGTATTTTGGGCTTTTCACGTCATTAAAGACGGTGTCTTCCGATGTCATCTCATTGTGGGTGCGCAACTCGGTCAGCAGCATTCCTTTTTCAAGCGGCTGTATTAACACTTCGCGCCCGCGCTGATAGAGTACGACGCAGGATCGCGCCGCAACGCGCTTCTTGGCCATCGCATCGCGCAAAATGGCAAAGGCCTCCAGGGAAGCTCCGTCTGCCGGGATCAAGTAGTAGGGCTTTTCGAGATAGCGCGTGTCGATCTCGGCAACGGGAACAAAGGAATCGACGTCGAGTGTATGCTGCGACGTCAGTTTCAGTTTTTTGATCTCGTCCGGCTCGACTTGTATGAACTCGCCCTTGTCCGCCTCGTAGCCTTTGATCTGATCCGCGACTTCGACAACATCGCCGGTCCCTTCGTCGACATAGGCGCTCTTGACGGGCAAGCCGTTCTTGCGGTTCAGAATCTTGAAGTGGATCTTGGATGCCTCGCTTGTAGCACCAACTATCTTCACCCCGCACGACACGGAACCGACCCTCAGAAAACCCTTCCAGACCGCGCGCGGCGCCACCATGCCGTTTCTCCTAGACGTGCCGATGTCGGCACAACGTCAGCCACACGGTTCTGTTCCGCAATGTGGGCAGCACTCCTTGCCAGTAGCCCAAGAATTATTCCTCCCGGTAATCCAGCAGCTTCGCATGGCGAAGCTTCTCCTCGCCTTTCAGGAACCGCACGCGACCGACCAGACCAGGCTTAAGCCATTCGGCCTTTTCTTGCTTGAGACCGATAGGCACTGT
>NZ_RZPW01001233.1:0-1014 GCF_003998455.1 Mesorhizobium sp. M7A.F.Ca.CA.001.08.2.1
GATCGGGTTGATGCTGGCGAACACCGTCCAGATGATGACCAGCCCGACAATCACTGGCAGCGAGCCGAGATCGCCCGAGCGGACCCGGTCGAAGAACCGGCGGATGGCGCCGCCGATCCCCGCCTCGTGCTTGACGCGCACATCGGCGCGGTCGAGCTGCGGCGGCACGGGGGCGGCCTGTTCGGCTTCGCGGCTCATGGGCGTGGCTCCTGGGTCTGGTCTTGCCTGGCCTGCCTGCGCTCGGCGCGCCGCGACACCGAATTGTTCGAGGCGCCGGTGATGGCGCTGACCAGTTCCTGGTTCGAGGCATCGGGCGAGAAGATGCCGTTGTTGCGGCCAAGCCGCAGCACGACGATGCGGTCGGCGACGGCGCGCACGTCTTCCATGTTGTGGCTGATGATGACGACGCCGAGGCCGCGGTCGCGCACCCGCTCGATCAAATTGAGCACTTCCGCCGTCTGCGCCACGCCAAGCGCTGCCGTCGGCTCGTCGAGCAGGATGAGCTTGGGTTCGAGCAGCAGCGAGCGCGCGATCGCCACCGTCTGGCGCTGGCCGCCCGACAGTGAAGCGACCACTTCGCGGACACTCGGGATGCGCGCCGAAAGCTCGTTGAGCAGCGTCCAGGCGCGCACTTCCATCGCCACCTCGTCCAGCCGCAGCGGGCTGAGTTCGCGGCCAAGGAAGATGTTGGCGACGATGTCGAGGTTCTCGCACAGCGCCAGGTCCTGGAACACGGTGGCGATGCCGAGCGTCAGCGCGGCACTCGGATCGGCAAGTGTCACCTGCTTGCCGCGAAAACTGATCGTGCCTGAGCTCGGCTGATGCACGCCGGCCAGGATCTTGACCAGGGTCGACTTGCCGGCGCCATTGTCGCCGACCAGCGCCACCACTTCGCCTGCATGGACATCGAGATCGATGTCGGTGAGCGCCGAAACGGCGCCGAAATTCTTCGAAACGCCGCGCAGGCTGAGCACCAGCTCGCCTGCCGGAACCGGTTCGTCCGAGGTATCGGTC
>NZ_RZPW01001234.1:0-1013 GCF_003998455.1 Mesorhizobium sp. M7A.F.Ca.CA.001.08.2.1
TCCCGTGCCCGCTCCGACCGCCCCCGTCCCGACGGAAACCACATCCGCCGACGGTGGCCTGCTGGGCGGCCTGGGCGGACTGCTCGAAAAGCTCCGGGACGCCGGTCACGGCAACACCGCGGACTCCTGGGTCGGAACCGGCCAGAACCAGTCGATCAACGCCAACGATCTTGGCGCCGCGATCGGACCGCAGATCATCCGCGAGATCGCGCAACGGACCGGACTGGACGAGCAGGAACTGCTCAAGCAACTGTCCACCGCCCTGCCCGGCATCGTCGACAAGCTGACGCCGAACGGCCAGGTGCCGCAACAGCACCAGGTCGCATCCGCGTTCAACAGCTGACGCGGCGCAGCCACGGCAGCGCTGCGCCTCGTGCGCAGTGCTTCGGCTTGCCGTGATGGGATGAGTGTCTGGAGCGGGTAGCGGGAATCGAACCCGCATATTCAGCTTGGAAGGCTGCTGCTCTACCACTGAGCTATACCCGCGCCTTACCTGAAGTACCGGATTCATCCGAAAAGCGCCATGCACTTTTCGGTCCGATTCTTGTCGCGTTTCAGGGCTTCCGGGCCGGCAGTGGTGGAGAGGGTTGGATTCGAACCAACGTAAGCTAAGCTAACGGATTTACAGTCCGTCCCCTTTAACCACTCGGGCACCTCTCCAGTCTGCCGCCGGAGCCATGCAACGAGGCATTCGCGCCGATCCGGACCCGAGTTATGTGTTCTCCGAAACCAGCGCAGCGCCTTATGGCGGCAAGGCCATTGGGTGTCAACCGCGCAGCCAGCGTTTTTCGATGTTGTTCGCCGGCTGTGACGGCGGGCCATATCCTTGGCCGGAGGACACCGCTATAGAAGCCAGCCATGAGCGATAAAACCAACACCCCCAAAGACACCCATTACGCCAAGCTGCGCCGCGCCTATCGCGACGAGAAAAGCGGCGGCGCGCCGGCGTTCCGGCCCCGACAGCCGGTTCCGCCGGGCGAAAATGCCGCGGACGGCCTGGTGCGGCTCTACGG
>NZ_RZPW01001235.1:0-1010 GCF_003998455.1 Mesorhizobium sp. M7A.F.Ca.CA.001.08.2.1
CATCAGGCGGGCGCTGCAGCCCTTCGCCGATCTGGTCGAACCCTCCAGCGCCGACCTCGCCGACGCCATCCCGCAGATCCTCGACCAGAAGCCCGCGATGATTGTCATGGCCGATATCGGCACCATTCCCGGACAGGTCCGGCAGAGACTTGTCGATTGGGTCGACAATGGCGGCACGCTGGTGCGTTTCGCCGGTTCGCGGCTGGCCACCGCAGGCGATGACGACGATTTGCTGCCGGTCCGCCTGCGCACCGGCGAGCGTTCGCTCGGCGGCGCGCTGTCATGGACGTCGCCGCAGCCTGTCACCGAATTCCCCAAGGCCGGCCCGTTCGCCGATCTGGCGCCGCCGACCGAGGTCACTGTCAGCAGACAGGTGCTGGCCGAGCCGACACCCGATATCGTCGAGCGCACCTGGGCGGCCCTTGCCGACGGCACGCCGCTGGTCACCGGATTGAAGAAAGGCAAGGGCACGCTGGTGCTGTTCCACGTCACCCCTGAGGCAACCTGGTCGAACCTGCCGATCTCCGGCAGCTTCGTCGAGATGCTGCGCCGCATCGTGCAGCTGTCGCGCAACCAGGGCGCGGCCATCGCCAATGCCGAAGCCGCTGCGGCGTCGCTGGCGCCCTATCGCATGATTGCAGCCGACGGCTCGCTGGTGCCGCCGACGCCGGATGCACGGCCGCTTGTACCGGGCACCGGCGCGCTGCCGGTGACTTTTGAAAACCCGCCCGGCCTTTATGGTTCCGAGACGGGTGTGTTTGCCCATAATCTGCTTGAAGCCGACAGCACGCTGGCCCCGCTGGCGCGCCCGCAAATCACTGTTCCCGTCACCTCGATCCAGTATGCCTTTGACGAATCGCGCAATTTGAAGGGCGCGCTGGTCGCGGCCGCCCTGGTGCTGATGCTGCTCGATACGCTGGCGGTATTCTGGATGGGCGGCCTGTTCTCACGCCGACCGCGCCGCGCCGGTGCCATGGCAACCACCGCCGCGGTCCTGATTGCGCTGGGTA
>NZ_RZPW01001236.1:0-1009 GCF_003998455.1 Mesorhizobium sp. M7A.F.Ca.CA.001.08.2.1
CATCCAGACCGTGCCGGCGGTGATCGCCCTGGTCGCGGTATTGCTCGGCTGGTAAAAAGGACGCCCGCGGGATCGCTCTCGAAGGCGCCAGGCGGTTCCTTCCTCTTGGACCGTTTCGGGCGCTATGGCCTCAGCCGTTCGGGTAATTGCCGCCGTCGGCGCCGTCGCCGATCATGAAGCCGCTGCCGGTGTCGATCATCAGCCGCTGGTCGACATTGTCGAGACGGCGCAGCAGATCATGGTATTGCGCGGCCGGTATCCTGCCGTGATCGGAGGCGGCGACTTTCTCGGCCGCCTGATTGATGTGGGCCGTGCGCATTTCCAGGCGTTCCGCCACAGCCGGGGTGATGTTGTTGGCCCGTCTTGCGTCCACGATGCCCTGCCGGACGCCCTGCACCTGTTGGATAAGCGCCTCGACACGCGGGCCAGTCATATCGGTTGGATCGGTCGCGTCGAGAGCGCCCTTGTGATGGCCCGCGGCATAGGCGCCAGCAAGCGGAACGGCGATGAGGAGCGCCGTGAGTGTTGCAGTTCTAAGCGAGGTCTTGGGAGTAAAAGAGCGCATCACGCGTCTCCTCTTGTAGAGGGAGGCGGCGGTTGTCCGCCTGCCTTCCAGCCTTGGGCCGTCCGGTTCCGTCGCGTCGCGATGAGGGGGGATTCATCGCCGGCGGTTCTCGGCCCGGGCGGCAGGCTAGGACCGCCCTGCGACAATGTGTAATTAAAAAAAGATAATCTTTTCAGGCCTTGCCGGCGTCCATCTGCGCCCTAGGGTTGAACCGGCGAACAAGTTCGCGTGATTTTGGATCAACGTTCGGTGAGCTTCAGTTCAATACGGCGGTTCTTGTTGCGCGCCTCTTCGGTGTCGGCGGGATCGAGGGGCTGGAACTCACCGAAGCCTGCCGCGACCAGGCGGTTGGCCGGCACGCCGTTCTCGATCAGAAATTTCACCACCGAGGTCGAACGCGCCGTCGACAGTTCCCAATTGTCGCGGTAGCGGCCGGTGCCGGAG
>NZ_RZPW01001237.1:0-1008 GCF_003998455.1 Mesorhizobium sp. M7A.F.Ca.CA.001.08.2.1
TTCCGGGACCTCGCCTGAAAGGACCGACACCATGACCGCCAGACGCGACATCGAAGCCATCACCGAACGCATCCGCCAGCGCTCAAAGCCCGGCCGCGAGCGTTATCTCGGCCGCATCGCCGAGGCGTCGAACCGCACCGCCAACCGGGCCGTTTTGTCGTGCGGCAACCTCGCTCACGGCTTTGCGGTGTGCAGCCCCTCGGAAAAGCTCGCGCTGGGCGCCGACAAGGTGCCGAACCTCGGCATCATCACCTCCTATAACGACATGCTGTCGGCGCATCAGCCGTTCGAGAGCTTCCCCGCGCTGATCAAGGATGCAGCCCGCGAAGCCGGCGGCATCGCCCAGGTGGCAGGCGGCGTGCCGGCGATGTGCGACGGCGTCACCCAGGGCCAGCCCGGCATGGAGCTGTCGCTGTTTTCGCGCGATGTCATCGCCATGGCCGCCGCGATCGGCCTGTCGCACAACATGTTCGACGCCGCCGTCTATCTCGGCGTCTGTGACAAGATCGTGCCGGGGCTGGTGATCGCCGCCCTCACCTTCGGCCATCTGCCGGCGGTGTTCATTCCGGCCGGACCGATGACATCAGGCCTGCCCAATGACGAAAAGGCCAAGGTCCGCCAGCTCTACGCCGAGGGCAAGGCCGGACGCGCCGAACTGCTGGAGGCCGAGTCCAAATCTTACCATGGACCGGGCACCTGCACCTTCTACGGCACGGCGAATTCCAACCAGATGCTGATGGAGATCATGGGCCTGCACACGCCGGGCGCGTCCTTCGTCAATCCAGGCACGCCGCTGCGCGAGGCTTTGACCCGCGAGGCGACCAAGCGGGCGCTGGCGATTACTGCGCTTGGCAACGCCTATACGCCCGTCGGGCGGATGATCGACGAGCGCTCGATCGTCAACGGCGTCGTCGGCCTGCATGCCACCGGCGGCTCGACCAATCACACCATCCACCTGATCGCCATGGCGGCGGCGGCCGGCATCGCCATCACATGGCAGGATATTTC
>NZ_RZPW01001238.1:0-1004 GCF_003998455.1 Mesorhizobium sp. M7A.F.Ca.CA.001.08.2.1
GTAGTAGAGATGATCGACATTCATGTCGTGATGATGCAACGTCCAGCCTGCCACTTGCGCTTCGGGAAAATAGGGATTGCGGTCGGCGGCATGCAGCCAGGCGCAGCCGATGTCGAAAGGCACGCCGAAATGCTGGTCGCTGGTCCAGGCTCGCCCGCCGATTCTGTCCATCGCTTCGAGCAGCGTGAAGGAAAGCCCCGCCGCCTGCAGGGTTTTGGCAGCGGCAAGACCCGCCGAGCCGGCGCCGATGATGACGACATCAACGTCTTGCATGCAGCCCCCTTGCCACAATAATCACTTGATCCTAGGCAAATTCCACGGCATTCGCCAGCATTGCAGCGGTGACAGTGACAAGTGCGCGTTTCGCTGGCAAGTTCGCAATTGGGACGTGATTCAGGCAACCAGGAGATCAACATGGCAATTCTTGCCAAGGGAAAGATGTTTGCAGCGGCCGCGATGGCGGTGCTTGCGCTGGCGACGGGCGCACAGGCAGCGGCCAGCTGCGGCAAGACCGGCGCCGGCTTCGAGGCCTGGAAGCAGGACTTTGCCGCGCAGGCCAGGTCGGAAGGTGTGGGCGCCAAGGGGCTGGCCGCTCTGGCCGGGGCGAACTACGCGACAAAGACGATCTCCGTCGACCGCGGCATTCACAAGGCCTTCAGCGGCTCGGTGGACGATTTCATGCGGCGGCGCGGCGGCGCGGCGATTATCTCCAAGGGCCGGTCGCTGAAGAAGTCGAATGCGGCGCTGTTCTCCAAGATCGAAGCGAATTACGGCGTGTCGCCGGGCGTGTTGCTGGCCATCTGGGGTATGGAAACCGGCTTCGGTTCGGCCATGGGCAACCAGAACACCGTCTCTGCGATTTTGACGCTTGCCTATGATTGCCGCCGCCCGGGGTTCTTCTACCCGCATGCGATCGCCGCCCTGAAGCTGGTCGATCGCGGGGCGCTGACAGCCTCGTCGGTCGGGGCGGCGCATGG
Source organism: Mesorhizobium sp. M7A.F.Ca.CA.001.08.2.1 (assembly GCF_003998455.1). Taxonomy (NCBI): domain Bacteria; kingdom Pseudomonadati; phylum Pseudomonadota; class Alphaproteobacteria; order Hyphomicrobiales; family Phyllobacteriaceae; genus Mesorhizobium; species Mesorhizobium sp. M7A.F.Ca.CA.001.08.2.1. Next base: position 978 of record NZ_RZPW01001238.1, read on the forward strand.
CGAGATCGGACACACGCAGTTCCTGCC
>NZ_RZPW01001239.1:0-1003 GCF_003998455.1 Mesorhizobium sp. M7A.F.Ca.CA.001.08.2.1
GTAGGAAGCGACGGTCGTGCGGCGCCAGAGGCCGAGCACATTGGTCATGTCCTGCCAGAAATTGTAGACATGGCCGGCTTTTGCCGCGCCGACAGCGATGTTGTCCTCGGCCGTCATCAGGTCGAGCGCGGTCTGGAACGACGCCTGATAGGACGGATCGCCCTGCAATTCGCCAACCGTGATCTCGTTCTGGCGATGTACCCAGCCCAATGACTGCTTGGCTGTCCTGTCCTCCAGCCAGAGAAAGGGATCGTCGGTCGTGGGGGCAGAATTCGGCGTCTGGGTGGCAGGCTTGGTCATGAGGTCTCCGATAAACGCGTTGCTTTGAAAAAGCCAACGCCGACAGGCCGTCGATATTCACCATGTTCAGCGCACAATTGAGGCTTTCCGCCGACCAGCGAGGCTCGCAATGGCCAGCGCCAGGCACAGCAGCCCAAGCGTGATCGGCAGTCCGCCGGCGCCCATAACATCCATGGCGCCCCCCGCCAGCGGCGGCACGGCGATGCCGCCGACGCCCCACATCAAGGAAAAGGCCGCATTGCCGGCGACCAGTGCGGAGCCGGTGAAGCGTTCGCCGAGCTCGATGATCGACATCGTGTAGATGCCGTAGGAAACCGCGCCCCAGACAAAGATCATTGGCCAGATCAGCGGCGACTCGATGAGAAGCGGAAGCAGGACGCAGCCGAGCACCGTGATCGCGACGCAGGCAAGCCGCACCAGGCGCGCGGAAAGCCTTTCCGCCAAAAGGCCGAGCGGCACCTGCATGGCGATGTTGCCGGCGATCATCACCGACAGCAGCGCCGACATGCGGGTTTCGGTGATGCCGTGATGGGTGCCATAGACCGGCAGCAACGCCAACGCACCCTGTTCGAAGCCGGCGGCGACTATGACGGCGAACAAAAGCAGCCACGCCAGCGGCACGAAACCCAGGACGGAAACCTGGTGCCCGGCCTCGTCGACCTTGGGCAAACGCGGCAGCACCGAGGCCAGGCAAATGCCACAC
>NZ_RZPW01000123.1:0-10873 GCF_003998455.1 Mesorhizobium sp. M7A.F.Ca.CA.001.08.2.1
TACCGAAGCCTATTTTCCGCTCGACACCGAGTATCGGAACCGTCGCGAATTTTCAGGCACGCTGGAAACCTTCTCGCTTGGGCTCGTCAGCGTGTCTAAAATGCGCTGCGATGCCGTAAGCTATCGTCGCCACCGCCGCCACTTCCTCAACGAGCGTGACGCCAGCCTGCTCATCACGATCCCGGAGATGTCGGAGGTGAATTTCTCGCAAGGGTCGAGAACCGTCAATTGCAGGCCGGGGGGCTTTCTCGTCGAGCGGGGAGATGCGCCTTACGAATTCTGGCACGGCAAGCCAAACGCGCTGTGGGTCCTCAAGGTACCATCATCGAGCGTTCGGGCACGGATCGGATCCGCCGAACGGCTCAGTGCGCTCAGTTTCGACGCGACCCAAGGCATCGCCGCGCTCTTCCTCGACACGGTGCGAACCACGATCGGCCATCTCGATGAGATTACTGAAGTCGCTCGTGAGATGATGGGCAGGCACATCCTGGAAATGCTGTGCCTGTCGATCGTGAGCGACGATCGCGTGCTGGACAGCAGCATCTCGTCGATCCGGGCCGGCCATTTGCATCGTGCCGAGCAGTATATTCGCGACAACCTGAAGAATTCCGACCTCGGCCCGCAGGCGGTGGCTGATGCCTGCGGCATCTCCCTGCGTTACCTGCAGGTCCTTTTTCAGGACAGCAACCAGTCGATCAACGGCTTCATCCGCGACGCCCGGCTTGAACTTTGCGCCGAGGAGCTGATGTCGGTGACCAACATCAGCAGCGTAGCCGAGATCGCTTACCGCTGGGGCTTCGCCGACCAGTCCCAGTTCTGCAAGCACTACCGGACGCGGTTCGGCTGCGCACCGACGGATACCCGTCGCGAAGCAGCGAACCGGGCGGGCGGCTCTTCGGCCTCGCGAGAGCGCCACTAGTCCCGACGAAATCCGGGCCAATTCCACCATTCATGCAACGTCTCCCCGGCAAGGGGCGACGAAGGCGGGGCTTTGCCCGCAAGACCTTGCGAAGGAACTGTCATGAGCCGAATCAGAGTTGCCGTCGATGTCGGAGGGACTTTCACCGACATCTGCATCATGGACGAAGACAGCGGAGCGATCCGCATCGAAAAAACCGCCTCCACGCCTGACGATCCCATGCAGGCCATCATGAATGGCGTGGAGCAGGGGCGCATCGATCTTTCGGAGGTAACGATGTTCTCTCATGGTACGACGGTCGCCACCAATGCGCTGATCACCCGCCGTCTGCCGCGCACCGCAATGGTCTGCAGCGAGGGTTTTCGTGACGTTGTAGAGATCCGTCGCGCCAACAAGGAAGATCTCTGGGACACCTACAAAGATGTCGCCAAGCCCTATATCCCGCGCCGCGACCGGCTGACCGTCCGGGAACGGGTCAGTGCCGAGGGCACGATCCTGGAAGCGTTGGACGAAGAGGCCGCGCGTCGTGTCGCGGAGATTCTCAAGAAACGGCAGGTCAAGTCGATCGCCGTCTGCTTCATGAACTCCTATGTCAACGGCGCCAACGAGCGCCGCATGCGTGAGATCCTGAAGGAGGCAATGCCGGATCTGCCGGTCTCGATCTCCTCGGAGGTGATGCCGGAAATCTTCGAGCACGAACGTTTTTCCACCACCATGGCGAACGCCGTCTGCGCCCCGGTCGTCGTCGACTACGTGTCGCGTCTCGGAGAAAGGCTTGCCGACGCCGGATACAAGCGAGATCTCCTGTTGCTGCACAGCGGTGGCGGGGTCATGACGCCCGCGAGCGTCAGGGATTTCTCGGCTCGGCTCGCGGGATCCGGCATCGCCGCCGGCGCGATCGCAAGCCGCTTTATCGGAAATCTCTGTGGCTTCCCGAACTCGATCGGCTTCGATATGGGCGGCACCAGCACCGACGTCTCGCTGGCCTGGAACGGGGAGTCGCGCATCACGAAAGACTGGTACATCGAATTCGGATATCCGATCCGCTTCCCCTCCATCGAGGTGCTGACCATCGGTGCGGGCGGCGGATCGTTGGCATGGCAGGACGAGGGCGGCAGCTTGCGCAACGGACCGCAGTCCGCTGGGGCTTTTCGAGGTCCGGCCTGCTACAAGAATGGCAACCGCACCGCCACCAACACCGACGCCAATGTCGTGCTCGGCCGTCTCGGCACCAGCCTTGCGGGCGGCAAGATCACGCTCGACCCCGCTCTGGCCACCCAGGCGGTTCAGGAGACGGTGGCGGAACCCTTCGGCATGGAACTCCACCAGGCGGCCGAGGCGATCATCGCCGTCGCCAACGCCAATATGGGCAATGCCGTCCGGCTTCTCTCCATCAGCCGAGGCTACGACCCGCGCGACTTTGCGCTGGTCGCATTCGGCGGTGCTGGCGCTTTGCACGGAGCGGCCGTGGCCAAGGAGCTTTCGATTCCAACCGTGATCGTACCGCCCAATCCCGGCGTCACCTCCGCGCTCGGTTGCCTTCTCGTCGACGTGCAGCACGATTTCTCCGAAAGCTTCATGGCCGATGCTTCGACTGTCTCGCCCGCCGAGATGCAGGCAGCCTTCGTTCTGATGGAAAAACAGGCGGTTGAGCGTCTGGGCCATGAGGGCGTGGCGCAGGAAGACATGGCGCTGCAGCGCACGGTCGAGATGATGTACCAGGGCCAATGGCGCTCGCTCGCGGTGTCAGCCCCGGCGCGGATCGAGAGCATCTGCCCGCTGATCGAGGCATTCCACAACGAACACGAACGCGAGTTCAACTACCGCCGCGAAGACGCGCCGGTGTCGATCTTCCGCATCGCGGTCAAGGCGATCGGCATCGTCCCGAAAGCCGAGATACCGCGACACGAAGTCTTGCCTCATGTGCCCGAGCCGCTTGGCCGCCGCGGCGTCTGGTTCGACGGCGTATCTCATGACGCGGCTGTCTATGAACGCGATCAACTCAGCGCCGGCGCTGCCTTTGCGGGACCCGCCATCGTCGAACAGTTCGATTCCACCACCGTGGTTCCGCCGGGAATGAGCGCGACCGTCGACGGCTTCCTGAACATTCTCATCGTGACGAAAGGCTGAGACATGACAAAGCTGATTGAAACGGGCCCTGGCCTAGATCCGGTAACGTTCGAGGTGCTGAAGAACTCCTTCATCACCACCGTCGACCAGATGGCCGAACAGATGCTTCGCACCTGCTATTCCTTCGTCATCTACAACCGAGACTTTTCGAATGCCCTGCACGACGCCGATGGCAACTCCGTCGCCCAGGGCAACTACGACATCGCGGTCCATGTCGGCACACTGCACAACACGTGTAAGGAAGTGATCCGGGTCTTCGAAGGCGATATGGCACCCGGCGATGTCTACGCAATCAACGATCCCTATGCCGGCGGTACGCATTTCAGCGACGTTCGGCTCGTCCGGCCGATCTTCGACGAAGACAAACTGATCGGCTTCTCCCAGTCGAACGGCCACTGGTCGGATCTTGGCGGCTCGGTGCCGGGCTCCTTCGATGTCACCGCCCGCGATATGTTCCGCGAAGGCCTGCGGATCACGCCGTTGCGCCTTTTCCAGCGCGGCCGCTTCTGCTCCGACGTCGCCAACATGATCGCGGCCAACACGCGCGATCCGGCATCGATCATCGGCGACATCCATTCCCAGGCGCAGGCGACGCTGGCTGCCGAGCGCGAACTGTTGCGGCTGGTCAAGAAGTACGGCCGCGGTCAAGTCATGCGCGGTATGGAGGAGGTCCAGGACTACGTCGAACGTGCGGTGCGAAAGCGTCTCGCGGACCTGCCCGACGGCACCTGGGAGACGGTCGACTACATCGATCGGGATCTCGGTGCCGGCGAAGGCATGATCCCGATACGCATCAAGATGACGATCAAGGGCGACACGATCCACTACGATTTTACGGGAAGCCACTCGACCATTGCCTCGATGTACAATTCCGCACCGGGCGCGACCTTCTCGGCCGTGGTCGCCGGCATGAAAACCTTCTTTCCGGACCTCCCGCTCAACAGCGGGTTTTACCGGATGATCGAGGTGACCGCGCCGAAGAACAGCATCGTCAGCGCGGAATGGCCGGTGGCGGTGACCGGGTTCCTGATGCCGTTTGAAAAGATCATGAACGCGATCTTCGAGATGTGGTCGAAGATCATGCCCGAACGCGCTATCGCCTGCGCCTTCAACCTCGAATATCTGCTGGCCGGGGGACGGGATGCGCGCAAACCCGAAAAGCCGATCTTCATGTTCTACGAATGGCTGCCTGGCGGCTGGGGCGGGCGCAACGGCAAGGATGGTGCCGATGTCACCACCGCCTGCTTCGGAACCGGGCTGATGTCGCAGCCGAACGAAGGCAACGAGCGGGTGAATCCGACTCGGACGGTCGAGTTCCAGATCAAGCAGGATTCAGCCGGACCCGGCAAATGGCGGGGCGGCGTCGGCGTGCAGAAGACCTCGTTGCTGCTTGAGGCTGAAAATGCCGTCATGTCCTATATTTGCGACCGTGAGCGCGCTGTCGTCTGGGGCGTCGAAGGGGGGCTGCCGTCGATGCCCCACGGCTTGACCATGAAGCGCGCCGGAGAAGAGACCGAGATCTGGCTCGGCTCCGTGTTCTCCGATTACTCCGTCCACACAGGCGACCAGTTCGCTCGTCCGACGGCCGGCGGCGGCGGTTTCGGCGATCCATTGGAGCGCGAGCCCCGCAAGGTGATGGAGGACGTGATCGACGACTACGTTTCTCTGGAGCGCGCCAGGACTGACTACGGCGTGGTGATCCGCGAAATCGACCGCGACCTGTGCCAGTACGAAATCGACGGGACGGCAACCGAAGCCTGCCGTGCCGACATCCGGGCGAAACGGAAGGACTGGGCACGCATGGATCCCGAGGAGGTCGCGCGCAAATACCGCTCCGGCGAGATCGATACGCTCGATGCGGTTCGGCACTATGCCGTGATCCTCGACTGGGAGACTGGCGAACTACTTCCCAAAACCACCGCCCAGTTCCGGGAGAGTTTTGAGAAACGGACCGTTGCCCACTGGGTCTGAGCGCTAGCGAGCGCGCCGCAATCTTGCGGGCGCTCGCGGGATGCCCGAGTTATCTGTTTTTTCGATACCATATTCAAAGAATTACTATTTCACAGGAGCCTAAAGCTGGAGCAACAATGCTGCAGCGCCGCGAAAGTTGGCTGCTTCCGAGGGGTATGACAGATGGCACCGAGCGTGGAACGATCGTTCACCGCAGCCAGCACGATTGAAGAGGCAATGGCCGCACGCCGGCAAGGCGCGGCGGTGCTTGCCGGCGGTACCTGGATGATGCGTGATCCACGGCGCGGGGTCGATCTTCCCGAGGCGGTGGTCGCACTCCACCGAATACCGGCCTTGTCCAAGGTCGAAATCGAACCCGACCATGTCGTGATCGGCGCAGCCGTTACCCATGCAGTCCTTGGCCGCGCGTTGCATGGGGCAGCGGGCTTCGAAGGTCTGGTTGCCGCGGCGGAGAATGCGGCCAATCCCGGCATCCGAAGGGTCGCCACCGTGGGCGGCAACCTTTGTGCCCTCGACTTTGCCGCCGCCGATCTCGCCCCCGCGCTTCTCGTCTGTGAGGCGACGGTAGAGCTGGAGACGTTCGAAGGCCCAAAACTCATCGGTATTTCGGATTTCCTCAAAGACAGGCATGCGCTGCTGGCCGAAGCGATTGTCACGAGAATTCATCTGCGCCGCGACCTTGTCGCAAGCGCGCATATCCGCCTGCCGCTTCGGAAAGCCGGCGACTACCCGGTCGCCATCGTCTCGCTTGCGGTGGACAAGGACAAACGATGTCGCATTGCCGTCGGCTCGGTGGAGCCGGTAGCGCGGCGCTGGACGGCGCTCGAACAGGCCATGGCGGCGGACTCTGCCTCTGCGTTCGATCCGGAACGCACCGCCGAGCTTGCGCTGGAGCACAATGATTTTCAGGGACGTGACGGCAAGGAAGCGGAGGGTTGGTACCGGCGCCAGGTTCTTGCGCCTCTGGTCAAGCGCGGTGTTGCCGCACTTCTCAAGACCGGGCGCCTGGTATGACCGTGATATTCCAGCTGAATGGCGAGGACTGCCGCTTTGATGGCGATCCGATGACGCCGCTCGTCGACATCCTGCGGCAGGAACGATTCCTGACGGGGACCAAAGCCGTGTGCCGCGAAGGCTTCTGCGGCGCGTGCACCGTGCATGTCGACGATGAGGCGGTGCCGTCCTGCCTGAAGCCGATTGGCCTCGTCCAGGGATGCGCGGTGACGACCATCGAGGGATTGAGTTCCGGCAACCAGGCGCTGCACCCGCTCCAGGCCAATTTCGAGGGGGCCGATGCCGTGCAATGCGGCATGTGTTTCCCGGGAATGGTCATGAGCCTTTCGGCGTTCGTGCGTGACAACCCGCATGCGAGCCGCCCCGACATCAAGGCCGCGATGGTCGGCAACATCTGCCGCTGCACCGGATATGAGCGGATCGTCGACGCCGTGGCCGACTGCCTCGACCAAGCGCGGAAGGCTGGCCAGTCGGTGGGAGGCATCCATGTCTGAGCTGTCCGCCACGGTGATGAATCTTCCCCGCCGCGATGCGCAGGACAAGCTGCGCGGGCGCACGAAATACACCAACGACCGGGTTCGTCCCGACATGTTGCATGCCGTGCTGCTGCGGTCGACCGTTGCCGCGGGGCGTATCCGCAAGCTCGATGTTTCGGCGGCACTTCGCTGTCCTGGTGTGCGCGCAGTGGCGACCGGCGCCGACGCGCCAGGGCTCTACGGCATCGGCATTGCCGACCATCCGCTCCTGGCCATCGACACGATCCGCTATCATGGCGAGCCAATCGCCGTCGTTGCCGCCGAGACGGAGAAGCAGGCGCGGGCGGCGCTTGCCGCCATCGTGCTCGAGGTCGAGCCGCTGGCACCGGTATCCACCATGGCCGAAGCGCTCCAGCCTGCCGCCCGTCTCGTCCATGAAGGCTGGCGCGGCTATGAGGTGATCACCGAGGGCGGTGCACGTGCCGGCAACATCGCATGGGAGGCAAAATCCAGCCGCGGTGACGTCGATGCGGCCTTCGCCCGTCCCGACATACGCATTGTCGAGAGCAGCTTCACCGTCGGCCGGCAGAGCCATGTGCCCTTCGAACCGCGCGTTGCCATCGGCTCCTGGGAGGACGGTCGTGCTCACATCCAGACATCGACGCAGGTGCCTTGGACAGTTCGCAACGTCACCGGAAGGGTCATGCAGCTTGCGCCCGGGCGTGTGCGGGTCACCGTGCCGCCTGTCGGCGGCGGGTTCGGCCTGAAATTCGATGCGTCCATCGAGCCGATCACGGCACTTCTGGCGCGGATGACCGGGCGCACGGTGGTCCTGGAAAACACCCGGCAGGAAGAGATGGCAACCTGCCTCTGTCGCGAGAATGCGGAAATCCGCATCCGCTCCGCCGTCACCGCCGAAGGATACATCGCCGGGCGCGAGGCGGTCGTGCTGATGGACTGCGGCGCGTATGGAGGCGAACAGGTTTTTCTGACGACGATGACGGCGCACACGCTGGGTGGCAATTACAGGGTTGGCGCAACGCGGCTCGTCAGCCGCGCCGTATACACCAACACACCACCCAACGGCGCTTTCCGCGCTTGCAACGGCGTCTACAACACCTTCGCGTTGGAGCGGCACACCGACGAAATCTGCGATGCGCTAGGCTTCGACCCGATGGAGTTCCGGAAGAAAAATGTCCTGGGAGATGGCGATCTCGGTGCCACGGGCCAGGTTTTCGAGGCCGACGTGCTGGCTCCGATGCTCGATCGCATGGAGGCGTTGCGTGCCAGTACCGGCACATCGGAAGCGAAGGCCGACGGCAGGCTCTATGGAATTGCGACCACGGTCGGCACATGGTTCGTTTTCGTCGGGCCTTCGGCGGCGACGGTGAATTTGAACGCCGACGGTAGCGCAACGTTGGTCACCTCGGGTGTGGAGATCGGGTCCGGCACGATGGTGCAGTCCCTGCCGCAGATCGTGGCCGGGCAGCTCGGGCTTGCTCCCGACCAGGTGATCGTGCGCGAAGCCGATACGGATGCCGCCGGTCTCGATGTCGGTGTTGGCGGCGGACGAACCACCGTGTCCATCGGCGCGGCAAGTGTGGCCGCCTGCGCGGACGTGCGGGAGAAGCTGCTGCGGACCGCCGGCGAGATGCTGCAGACCCGACCGGAAGACTTGGTGCTGCGGGACGGTCGTGTCGAGATCACGGGACGTCCCGGTTCCGGCATGTCGATCCCCGCTGTCGTCGCCCATGCGCAGGCAACCACCGGCCCGATCACCGGAAGCGGAGCCTTTACCGCCAGGAACACTCCGGCAATGTCCGGCTGCGCGATGGGGCATTTCATCGATGCGCTCGACATTCCCGTCTTCGTCGTTCACGAGGCCGAGGTCGCGGTCGACCCCGAGACCGGCCATGTCGAGGTGCTGGCCTATCGCGTGGTTCAAGATGTCGGCCGCGCGCTCAACCCGCGCGCCATCCTGGGCCAGATACAGGGCGGCGTGGTGCAGGGACTGGGCTATGCGTTGCATGAGGAGGTGACGCTCACCGCCGATGGACGCATCGCACAGGACGATTTCGAGACCTATCGCCTGCCGTTGGCGCAGGACGTGATTCCGGTCGCCGCCGACCTCTACGAGGGCGCCCCGTCGATGGGGCCTCTAGGCACCAAGGGCGCGGGCGAGGTCCCGATCCTGGCCGTGGGCGCGGCGATCGGCTGCGCTGTGGCACGCGCCATCGGTAAGCCGGTGCGGCAGCTGCCACTGACGCCGCCGCGTGTGCTTCGACTGCTGCATGAGCGCGAACCACCGCCGGAATTCCCGCACATCGCCCCCGGCTGGGCGTCGAACACTCTGGGCTGAGGCAAGCAAACCATGGTCACCCTGAACTGCGACATGGGCGAAAGCTACGGCAACTGGCGCTTCGGCGACGATGCCGGCATCATGCCTCATATCGATTGCGCCAACATCGCCTGCGGCTTCCACGCCTCCGATCCATGGACGATGCTGAAGACCGTGCGCCTCGCGCTTTCGCATGGCAAGCGGGTCGGCGCGCATCCCTCCCTTCCCGATCGTGAGGGGTTCGGCCGGCGCGAAATGAAACTTCAGCCGGAGGAACTGACAGCCGCCTTCCTCTACCAGATCGGTGCTTTGACAGGGATGCTGGCCGCCGAGGGCGGGGAGCTCAGCCATGTCAAGCCGCATGGCATCATTTACGGCATGGCCGCGCACGACGTCGACACTGCCCGGGCAATTGCCGCGGCGGTCAAGCCGTTCGGCGTCCCTCTCTTCGGCATGGCGGGAACCTGTCACGAGACGGCGGCAGCCGAACTCGGCGTTGCCTTCGTGGGCGAGTTCTTTCCCGATCTTGCCTACGCTCCCGGCGGCAGCCTGATCATTCCGCGCGTCCAGTCGGCCATCGACCTGACGCTTGCCGAGCACCGCATGGTGGGGGCGCTTAGCCGACACGAGCTCGTCACGACAGACGGCACGATCCGCCCGGTCGACTTCGACACCGTCTGCATCCACTCCGATCCGCCGAATGCGCGCGACGTCGCCGCGCTGATGCGACGGATCATCGATACGCATTCCGACAGCCTGCCATGATTCATTCTCCCGAATCGTGAAAGCTCCACGCATGGGATCGAAGACTATCTCGAACTCACCGCCCGAACCATTTCCCCAAGCCGCTGAGGACTTCCATGGATGCGCTTTCCAACTCTCTCGCCGCCGCCGACATCGCCACCACCATGCACCCCTACACCAACCTGCGTCAGCACGAAGAAACCGGGCCGCTGATCATCAGCCGCGGCGACGGCATCCGCGTGTATGACGAGCGGGGCAAGGAATACATCGAAGGGCTCGCCGGGCTGTGGTCGGTGGGCGTCGGCTTTTCGGAAAAGCGGTTGGCCGACGCTGCCTATCAGCAAATGCTGAAGCTGCCCTACTACCACACCTTCTCCTCCAAGGCGCATGAGCCATCCATCCGGCTGGCGGAGAAACTCGTGGAGATGACGCCGGAAAACCTGACGCGTGTCTTCTTCACGTCGTCGGGCTCGGAAGCCAACGACACCATCGTCAAGATGATGTGGTTCATGAACAACGCGCTGGGCCGGCCAAAAAAGAAGAAATTCCTGGCACGGACCAAGGGCTATCACGGCATCACCGTCGCCTCCGGCAGCCTGACAGGCCTGCCGGTCAACCATCGCGACTTCGATCTGCCGGCCATTCCCGTTCGCCACCTGACCTGCCCGCACTTCTATCGCTTCGGCATGGCAGGCGAAGACGAAGCCGCCTTCACGGCGCGCCTGCTCGCCGAGCTGGAAGCGGTGATCGCCGAAGAAGGGGCTGACACCATCGCAGCCTTCATAGGAGAGCCGCTCATGGCAGCCGGCGGCGTTCTGCCACCGCCGGTCGGGTACTGGGAAGGCGTGGAGAAAATCTGCAGGGCAAATGATATCATTCTGATAGCAGACGAGGTGATCTGTGGTTTCGGGCGGCTTGGTACGCCCTTCGGCGCTCAGAAATACGGCTTCACGCCTGATATCATGACGGTCTCCAAGCAAATCACGTCGTCTTATATGCCACTTGCCGCCGTCATTTTCTCCGATGCGATCTATCAGGCGATCGCCGACAACACCGCCACGATCGGCAATTTCGGCCACGGCTTCACGGCGTCAGGTCATCCGGTCGCGACGGCAGTGGGTCTCGAAAACCTGGCCATCTTCGAGGAGCGGGACCTGATCGGAAACGCGGCCCGCCTCGAGACGTCGTTCCAGGCCGGCATCCGCTCATTTGCCGATCACCCGCTTGTCGGCGAAGCGCGGGGCACCGGTCTTATCGGCGCCGTTGAGCTGGTGGCAGACA
>NZ_RZPW01001240.1:0-998 GCF_003998455.1 Mesorhizobium sp. M7A.F.Ca.CA.001.08.2.1
ATGACTTTCGTCTATCTGCATCTCGCAATCCTCGTGGCCTGGATCCTTGCAAACCTAGGCGCGATGCCAGCCATCCCAGCTTGGGACCCAACTTTCGTGATCCTGGCCATGGTCGCTTCCGTCGAGGCAATCTTCCTGTCTACCTTCGTGCTGATCAATCAGAACAGAATGGCCGAACACAGCGAGCGCCGAGCGGAACTGGATTTGCAGATCAGCCTCCTTAACGAACATGAAACCACGCGGCTGATCGAGATGGTGGCTGCCTTGGCGGTGCGTCTGAATGTCTCCACCCCGGCCGACAAAGAGCTGCGGCAACTGGCAGAGAATGTCGATCCCCGAAAGGTGATGACCCAAATCCAGCAGGCTTCTGAAGATCAGCAGGAAGCTTGATCAAAGCGACCGCGCCGGCAAGCCGCCGCAGCGTACCAACCCAACACGAGCTTACAGCGAGAAACCATTCGCGCGGCTGCTGTAGGCCTGCAATCGTCCTCATCGTCTGGCACTTGGCTGTCGAAGCACCAAGCCCGTCTTGGCGTTGTCCAAGGCGACCTCAGGACGTCAATCGATCGCGGCAGCGTATCAGCGGCGATAGCGAGGTACACTGGGGAGCCGAAGGTGTTCCCAACAGCATAATATGATCACCAAGCCCTTCTTTCTGCCGCAGATCATAACGGCCGTACCTCAACTCTTAAATGCTCAGCAAGGTCCAGAAACTCACATCCAGGATTCGGATCTTGGCCCGAGCTGCTGACTGGATCGCACGCCGGCAAGTCTTACATGCCGTATCCTGCGCCGTGCTTCTGGCTCTTGGCCAATTATTTTCGCCTCACCAAAACTCCCGGAACATTCTGTCCATCCTGCGTTGGGCCGCGCCGGACAATCCCTCTTGCACAATCGCCTGTTGCCCGGCATCGGAAGCTGGATCCCCACAGCTTCAGCCCGCCTCGGCTCCCCACCCGAGGCGGGCGGCGCGGAGTTGATGCAAGCATAGAGACGCC
>NZ_RZPW01001241.1:0-992 GCF_003998455.1 Mesorhizobium sp. M7A.F.Ca.CA.001.08.2.1
GCCGAAGATGGCGGCCAGTTCGCGTCCGCCGAGCACGGCAGCGATAGCAAGCGGATCGGCGAGGGCTGCGGCGTGGCGCTTCAGGCCGGCTTCGATGGCGACCACCTTGCGCTTCAAGCCGGCGTCGTCGACGCCGGTGCCGCGTCCGGTCCATTTTTCCGCACCGCCACCGAACAGGGCTGCTGAAACGGCCGCTGCCGGCGTCGTGTTGCCGATACCCATTTCGCCGAAGCAGATAAGGTCCAGATCCTTCGTCACCGCATCATAGCCGGCCGAGACCGCCGCCAGAAAGGCCGCTTCGTCCATTGCCGGACCTTGGGTGAAGTCGCCGGTCGGATGGTCGAGATCGAGCGGGATGACGTCGAGTTCGGCGCCGGCCATGCGGGCAAGCTGGTTGATGGCGGCACCGCCGCCAGCGAAATTCGCCACCATCTGCACGGTGACTTCCGAGGGATAGGCCGACACACCTTGCGCGGTGACGCCGTGGTTGCCGGCGAAGACGAAAACCTTGACGCGGTCGAGTTTCGGCATGTCGCGGCCCTGCCAGCGCGCCAGCCACGCGGCGATGGTCTCGAGCCGGCCGAGGCTGCCTTGCGGCTTGGTCAGCGTGTCCTGGCGGCGTGCGACCGCATTGGCCGCGGCATCGCTGCCAGACGGCAGGTCGAGGCAGGCGGCGCGCAATTCACGTAGGGATTTGAAGGGCATGGGGGCAAAGTCTCCGAAAAGGAATCAGGCCATGGGGATCAGGCCAAAGGGATCAGGAAAGCGCTACGGAAGCGACGAGCAGCACCGCGATCTCGCTTGCCTGCTGCAAGGCGCCGATCGTGTCGCCGGTCTGGCCCTCGATCTGGTTGAAGCAAAGGGCGCGGAACGCGGCAAACAGCAGGCCAAGCAGGATCAGCGCGAAGACGGCGCCGCCCAGCCCGAGCAAGAGAAGCGGGATCGCGCCGAGCAAGGCGCCGGCCATGGCGGTTTCCTGCGAGACGGTGCCG
>NZ_RZPW01001242.1:0-979 GCF_003998455.1 Mesorhizobium sp. M7A.F.Ca.CA.001.08.2.1
GATGCGGTCGGTGCGCAGGCGTTTCAGGCTGTTTTCGCAGGCCCGCTGCACGCCCGCGCGCGAGGCGTTCGACGGTAGCACTTTCGAGACCAGGAAGGTCTCGTCGCGGCCTTCGAGGCCCTGAAAAAGGCCGGCAAGATCCGCCACTGGGGCGTCAGCAATTTCGACACCGACGAGATGGAAGAGCTGATCGGCCTGCCCGATGGCGGCAATGTCCAGACCAACCAGGTGCTCTACAATTTGGTCCGGCGTGGCCTCGAATTCGATCTGGCGCCCTGGAGCCGGCAGCGCGGCATCCCCTTGATGGCCTATTCTCCGGTCGAGCAGGGTGCGTTGGCGCGCAATGCCAGGCTCGAAGCCATTGCCGGGCGCCACAATGCGACCCCAGCGCAAATCGCCCTGGCCTGGGTGATGCATCAGGAGGGCGTCATCGCCATCCCGAAGGCCAGCAGCGAGGAGCATGTCCGCCAGAATGTCGCTGCGCTCGACATCAAGCTTGCGCCGCAGGACATCGCCGATCTCGACCGCGCTTTCCCGCCACCAGCGCGCAAGCGCGGGTTGGAGATGATCTGACTACGTCCCCGCCAACCCCTTCAGCCGGTAGAGCGCTTCCAGCGCCTCGCGTGGCGTCATTTCGTCCGGGTTGATGTCGCCAAGTGCCGCGCCCAGCGCGTCGCTCTTGATCGGCTTCGGCGCTTCTCGCTTCACCGCCACCGAAAACAATGGAAGATCGTCGACCAGCCGGTTGGTCTTGCCCGAAACTTCGCCCTCTTCCAGTTGGTGCAGCACTTCCTTGGCCCGGTCGACCACCGCTTCCGGCAGGCCGGCCAGCCGCGCCACCTGCACGCCGTAGGAGCGGTCGGCGGCACCCTTGCCGACCTCGTGCAGGAAGACGACGTCGTTTTCCCATTCCTTGACCCGCATGGTGACGTTGGATAGACGCGCCAGCTTGCCGGCCAGCGAGGTCATTTCGTGAAAG
>NZ_RZPW01001243.1:0-975 GCF_003998455.1 Mesorhizobium sp. M7A.F.Ca.CA.001.08.2.1
CCGCGTGCGACAGAAATGATGGCCGACCGACGGTTGCGGCCGATCCCACTGGCTTATCTGTTTTCTAACCAATTGCCGCTATTCCCAATCGAATAGCGGGAGCAAGGCTTTGGTGGAGACGGAGAAAAACACCGCGCGACGCGGCGTCATGCTGTCGGTGGTCATCCCATGCTACAACGAGCTGGATGGCGTGGCCGAACTGCATCGGCGGGTAACGGCCGCATGCCTTGAACAAGGCCCTTCCTACGAGATCGTCCTTGTCATCGATGGCGCGACCGACGGTACGCGCGAGGCCATTCTGCAGCTGGCCGAAAAGGACGACCATGTCGTCGCCATCGACCTCGCCCGCAATTACGGCCACCAGATCGCGTTGAGCGCCGGGCTCGAATTCTGTCGCGGCCAGCGCATTCTCATTCTCGATGCCGACCTGCAGGATCCGCCTGAACTGCTCGGCGCGATGATGACGAAGATGAACGAAGGCTTCGATGTGGTCTACGGCCAGAGGCTGACGCGCGATGGCGAAAGCTGGTTCAAGCTCGCCTCCGCGTCCATGTTCTATCGTTTGCTGCGCCGCATGGTCGACGTCGATATAGCCCCGAATACCGGTGATTTCCGATTGATGAACCGTCGCGCGCTCGACCATCTGAACGCGATGCCAGAGCGTTACAGGTTCATTCGCGGCATGGTGAGCTGGATCGGGCTGAGACAGGTGGCCTTTCCCTATGAGCGGCACCGCCGCTTTGCCGGCACCACCCACTATCCGCTGAAGAAAATGCTTCTTCTGGCGGTCGACGCGATGACCAGCTTCTCCATCGTGCCCTTGCGGTTCGCCTCGCTGCTCGGAATGATGTTCGGGCTTCTGGGGCTGGTCGTGCTCGGCTACACGCTGCTCGAATGGTCGGTCGGAAACGTGTTGCCCGGCTGGACCAGCCTTGCCGCGATCGTGCTGATCCTCGGCAGCGTCCAGCTTATGGT
>NZ_RZPW01001244.1:0-975 GCF_003998455.1 Mesorhizobium sp. M7A.F.Ca.CA.001.08.2.1
GCGCAAAGGCACCGAGACCGCCCGCGACCGCGACCGCGCCGACAATCGCGGCGATGAACAGGCCGCGTCCGCGCGACGGCCTTGCGGCCTCACGCTCGCCGAGACCCGGAACAGCCATCTCCTCGTCCAGTTCGGGATCGTAGTCGAGTTCATCGACGGTGAAATCATCGGCTTGGGAAGCCGGCTGGCTCCCCGGCAGGTTGTCGAGGTCGTAGCCCGAGGCGTCGGCATAACCCGTGGGCGCCGCCGCGCGGGCAGACATTTCCATCGGCCGCGCCGCATAGGTTCGCGCTTCCGGCTCATAGCCCGACTTGACCCCGTCATAGCCCGGCTTGACCCCGTCATAGCCCGGCTTGAGGCTGTCATAGCCCGGCTTGAAGCCCGCGGCATAGGAGCCATCATCGTAAGACGCGCCGGCCGCGTTGCTTGCGGGGGCGGCAGTCACCTCCACCGCGTTCATCTCGGAGAGAAGGCTGGAGAACTCGGCATCGAGATCGTCATAGCCAGGCGACGCCGGCTGGTCTTCCTCGAAGTGCAGTTCGGGGATATCGAGATCGTCCGCCAGCGCCACGACACGCTCGGGCACATCGACCGTCTCGACATCGGGCATGTCTTCGTAACGCGCCGGCTGGCGCGATTGCGGCGCCGATACTGGGGCAGCGGGAGCCAAGGTTTCGACCGGCTCGGACGAACCATAGGACGTCATGGCGGCGACTGCCGGCGCTGCGGCCATGGATGATGCCACCGAAGCGGCCGGCTGAGCGCTAAACGTAGGCTGCGTGCTGAATGACGGCTGCTGCGGAACCGGCGTCACGCGGCTCCACGAACGCGTCGGCTCTGTCGGTTGGGAACGCTCCGCAAGCCAATCGAAAGAATCCGCCGAATTGTCCCGGGGAGCGGCTTCGTCACGCGGATCAAGGCCCTGGGCCAAAGCCGCGTCCAACGCTTCATCGTCGAAATCGACATCGCCAATGG
>NZ_RZPW01001245.1:0-974 GCF_003998455.1 Mesorhizobium sp. M7A.F.Ca.CA.001.08.2.1
CCAGCAGCAGGACGCCATTGTTTTCCTTCGCCTGGCCGAGCTTCCAGAAGCGGAACAGCCGGTTGGCGTAAGGCTCGATCTCCTCGCCATCGAGGCTGGGAATCGTCGCGACGACGATCTGGTCGGAACCTTTCGTCTCGAAGTCGGCGAGCTTCCGCGTCAGCGCCGTCTTGGTCGCGGCGTCGATGATGCCGGCATTGTCGACGACACGGCCGGTCAGCGCCGGCAAGTCGGTCGCGTAGGCCATGACGCAGGAGAACAGCACGACCGCAGCAATCAGGACGGCCGAGGCGAGGCGGTCGCGTTTCGACAGGCTGATGCTGGATACCATCATGCCATCACCAGCTTCCCGACGAGCCGCCGCCGCCGGACGAACCGCCGCCGCCGGAAAAGCCTCCACCGCTGCTTGACCCCGAAGACCAGCCGCCGCCGGAACTCCCCGACGACCAGCCGCCACTGGAGGATCGCCGGCTTGGCTCGAAGGTCATGCCAAGCCAGCGGTAGCGGCCGGGGCCAAGCTTCTGGCCGAAGATCGGCGGCAGCACGGAAGCCGCAATGCTGCCGAAGAAGATGATCGCCCAGATGCTGATGAAGACGGCGAAGAACAGGTCGTCGGAATCGAAAGGCGCTTGCTGGTTGCGCTCGCCGCGCGCCTCCAGTTCTTCGGGATTGCCCTCCAGCACCATGACCATGTCATCGACGGCCTTGCTGATGCCGCCGGAGAAGTCCCCGGCGCGGAAGGCCGGCACCATGTCATTCTCGATGATGAGCTTGGTGTGCAGGTCGGTCAGCGTGCCTTCCAGCCCATAGCCGACCTCGATGCGCATCTTGCGGTCGTTCGGGGCCACCAGCAGCAGGACGCCATTGTTTTCCTTCGCCTGGCCGAGCTTCCAGAAGCGGAACAGCCGGTTGGCGTAAGGCTCGATCTCCTCGCCATCGAGGCTGGGAATCGTCGCGACGACGATCTGGTCGGA
>NZ_RZPW01001246.1:0-973 GCF_003998455.1 Mesorhizobium sp. M7A.F.Ca.CA.001.08.2.1
GCCGCGCCGGCAGCACGTTGGCCGGCATGACGCCGGCGCGGCTGGCAATCTCCCAGCCGGCAATCACCAGCGCCGGCAGCAGCCAGCCGGTGGCGTTGCTATGCAGGCGCGTGGAAAAGCTCATGACGAAGCCTGCAGGCGGTTGGCGCCATGGAAGCCGACCGAGAATTCGTTGGCGATGTTCTCATGCGCCCGCTGCCGCCTGGTGCCGAGCCCGAGTTTCGGAAACAGAAGCTCGGCGACGCGGTAGGCCTCCTCGAGATGCGGATAGCCCGAGCCGATGATGGTATCGATGCCGATCGCCTGGTATTCGCGGATGCGCCCGGCGATCTGTTCCGGCGTGCCGACCAGCGCCGTGCCGGCGCCGCCGCGCACCAGCCCGACGCCGGCCCACAGATTGGGCGACACCACCAGCCTGTCACGGCGGCCGCCATGCAGCTCCGCCATGCGGCGCTGGCCGACCGAATCCATCTGGTTGAGGAAGCGCGCCTGCGCGTTCTCGATCTGGGCGTCGGTGACATGGCTGATCAGCCGGTCGGCGGCGCGCCAGGCTTCGTCCTCGGTCTCGCGCACGATGAAATGCAGCCGGATGCCGAAGCGCAGTTTTCTGCCGCGCCGCGCCGCCTTTGCGCGCGCCGCGGCCAGCTTCTCGGCCACCTGTGCCGGCGGTTCGCCCCAGGTCAGATACATGTCGACGAGGTCCGCGGCGAGATCCTGGCCGGCATCCGACGATCCGCCGAAATAGAGCGGCGGCCGTTCCTGGTGCGGCAGAAGGTCGAGGCGGCCATTTTCGACGCGGTAATATTTGCCGTTGAAATTGACCCGCTCGCCGGACACCAGGCCGCGCCAGATGGTCAGGAATTCATGCGCCTGGGCATAGCGCTCGTCATGCGGCAGGAAGACGCCGTCGCCGGCGAGCTCGGTCGGGTTGCCGCCGACCACGACATTGAGCAGCAGGCGGCCATTGCTCAAG
>NZ_RZPW01001247.1:0-972 GCF_003998455.1 Mesorhizobium sp. M7A.F.Ca.CA.001.08.2.1
GGCCAGCACGCGCTCGCCGTCGATATGCACGGTGCAGGCGCCGCACTGGCCGTGGTCGCAGCCCTTCTTGGTTCCGGTCAGGCCGAGGCGATCGCGCAAGGCATCGAGCAGCGTGACGCGCGGCTCGAGTTGCAGATCGTGATCACGGCCGTTGATGTCGAGATGGACTGGGATCGTTGTTTTGGTCATGGGCGTCGGGCTCCAGTTGCTTGACGCGAAGTCGTTGATTTCATCTTTGGCAGCCGGCGGGGACCTGGCGCCGGCTGTGCGGCCCTTCGCTGCCGCTCCCCGCCTTCGGGCGTTCAGCCCCTTAGAAAGGTCCACTGGACTTTTTGGTGCGCCCGAAGGCGGACCGGGCCTTCACCATTCGTCGTTCGGGAAGCCAAGCAATTGGCTTCCCATCCGCTAGGTGGACCACTCCTCACCCCAGCAGGTCCTCGATGCGGACCGGAAAGCGCCGCGGCCGCACGCCGGTCGCATGCCAGACCGCATTGGCGACGGCGCCGGCCGTGCCGGTGATGCCGATTTCGCCGACGCCCTTGATGCCGAGCGCGTTGACGTGAGGGTCGTCCTCGTGGACCAGCAACGCCTCGACCGATGGAACGTCGGCATTCACCGGGACATGATATTCGGCGAGGTTGGCATTCTGGATCCGGCCAGAGCGCCGGTCGGTGATGGCTTCCTCATGCAGCGCGAACGAGACGCCCCAGATCATGCCGCCATAATACTGGCTGCGCACCAGCCTGGGATTGATGACCCGTCCGGCGGCGAACGCGCCGACCAGCCTTGTGACACGGATCTGGCCAAAATCCGGATCGACCTTCACCTCGGCAAACACGGCACCGTGCGCGTGCTTGGCATAGGCCTCCTGAGACGCCGGGTCGGGAGCGCCCTTGCCGTGGCCCTCGATCTCGGTGAGGCCCGCGCGCGTGAGGATCTCGGCGTAGCTTTCACCGCGGCTTTCATCGTCGC
>NZ_RZPW01001248.1:0-972 GCF_003998455.1 Mesorhizobium sp. M7A.F.Ca.CA.001.08.2.1
CGCCCCTAAATAACCCGACCCGCCGTTGCCGCCACTGCCACCGACCGATTGCGCAAGGATGGCCTTCGAGCCCATGCCGCCGACATGAATGTCACCTTTGTGGGTGACCGTGACCTGGTTGCTGAGATTGCCATCGCCGCCACCGCCGCCGATCGCCACGGAAGCGGCGCCGAACAGACCGACGGCAAACGTTCCGACAGATCCGCCATTGCCGCCACCGCCGGCCGACCGACTGGGCGAGAATGCCGTGTGAGAGGGAGCCCACGGTCGTGATGTTGGTGGTGTTCTTGACCTCTACCTCGCCGGCCGCGCCGCCGGCCCCGCCTTTGCCACCGATGCCGACCGCGGCAAAGGCGCCGGCCGCCATCGCGAACCCGCCGTCGCCGCCCGAGCCGCCGACCGACTGCGCGAAGATGCCGATCGACATATCCTTGTCCGTGCTGATCAGGCCTGTGTTTTCGACATAGACCTTCTTGCTCCCGCCGCCCGACGCGCCATCGCCGCCAAGCGAGAAGGACGGCCCGCCAACCGAGACGGCAAATCCGCCTGAGCCGCCACCGCCGCCGATCGACTGCGCCAGGATGCCATGAGACTGGACACCTTCGGTGTGTACCGCCGCGCCATTGGTGACATCGACGGTCCAGCCCGTGCCGCCGCCACCTCCCTTGCCACCGATTGTGACGTTGGCGCCGAGGCCGGCGGAAGCCGTGCCGCCGCCATTGCCGCCGCCGCCGCCGATCGACTGGGCGATGATACCGGTGGAGCGGTCGCCAAGCGTGTGAATCAGCCCTGAATTGATGCCGACCGTCACTGCCTTGGCGTCGCTGGCAGTGCCGGCCTTGCCGCCGATGCTGACAGCAGCCACAAGACCCGCGCCGTTCAACGAGAAGCCGCCATTGCCGCCGCCGCCGCCGACCGACTGCACGATGATGCCGGCCGAGTCCGACTGATGGGTCGTGACGTCAAGTGTTG
>NZ_RZPW01001249.1:0-971 GCF_003998455.1 Mesorhizobium sp. M7A.F.Ca.CA.001.08.2.1
GCTGACGGCGGACCTCCCCGTCGGCCAAAAACTCTATTTCCCGGTCGTGCAGGAATGCGACGGTGCAGCCGATCGCTGGATCGAGATTCCAGCGGCAGGGCAAGATGAAGACGCACTGGAAAGCCCGGCACCCGGCATCAAGCTGCTGCCGAAGAAATGATCTCCCAGGCGGCGCGCTCTTTCGAGTGCGCCGCTCTTTTTCGTGGCGGTGACATGAGCACGACCTCCCTCCTGCAAACGGCTTGCATGACCGGCAAACGCACCGGCCGGCTTGCCGTCGGCCTGTTGGCTGTGATCGTGTTTCTTGCCAGCCTTGCCGTGTCAGATCAGGCCTTTGCCCATGCCGCGCTGATCAAGACCGACCCGGCCGACGGCGCGGTGCTGGCACAGGGACCGGCGCAGTTCTCGCTGACCTTCAGCGAGCCGGTCTCGCCTCTGGTGCTGACGCTGGTGAAGCCCGACGGCAAGCCGGTTCCACTGACCGCCTTTCGTCTCAGCGACCAGACCGTCGAGATCGACAATCCGCAGCCGCTCAAGTCGGGCACGCATGTCTTGAGCTGGCGCGTCATCTCCGCAGACGGTCATCCCGTCGGCGGATCGCTGCTGTTTTCCATCGGAGCGCCCAGCGAACCGCCGGCCGTATCCGAAGCCGTCGACTGGCCGTTGCGGTCGGCTATCTGGGCGAGCAAAATCTTTCTCTACGTCGGCCTCTTCCTCGGCGTTGGCGGCGCCTTCGCGCTTGCCTGGTTGGCCGGAAGTGCCCGTGCCGGGCAGCGCTTCGTTGCAGCTGCAATCCTGAGCGGGCTGGTCGCGTCGTCCCTGTCGCTCGGATTGCAGGGGCTTGATGCACTCGGGGCGCCGCTCTCCCATCTGGCACAATCGGTCATCTGGCGGACCGGGCTCGGCACCAGCTTCGGCTGGACGGTGCTGGTCGCGCTGATCGCGCTGGGGCTTGGCCTGCTGTCGCTGGC
>NZ_RZPW01000124.1:0-10780 GCF_003998455.1 Mesorhizobium sp. M7A.F.Ca.CA.001.08.2.1
GCCGCATATAGTCGTAGATCTCGGTGACGGTGCCGACGGTCGAGCGCGGGTTCTTCGAGGTGGTCTTCTGCTCGATGGAGATGGCAGGCGACAGGCCGTCGATCTGGTCGACATCAGGCTTCTGCATCATCTCGAGGAATTGCCGCGCGTAGGCCGAAAGGCTTTCGACATAGCGGCGCTGGCCTTCGGCATAGATCGTGTCGAAGGCCAGCGATGACTTGCCGGACCCCGACAGGCCGGTCATGACGATCAGGCTGTCACGCGGCAGGTCGAGATCGACATTCTTCAGATTGTGTTCGCGCGCCCCGCGAATGGAAAGATATTTATGGTCGGCCATAGCCGGTCGCCGCCTCAGAATCTGGAATTTCCTGGAATGGCGGGTTTTCCCGGCCATCCCCTATGTAGGTAGTTTTGCCGCCACGTCGAGAGACGCCACAATTCCCGACAAAAGCGTTTAAGCGTCTTTCGCGTGAACGGGCAAGCGGAAAGAACAAAGGCCGAACACGCTCCTGACAAAGCTGTGCAAAAACTGACTTGTACGTAACCTCCCGGCGATCACGTTTTTCGGTAACCGGCTATTGATGGTTGACGCGGGCAACCCAGGAGCGCAGTCTCCGGAAGTCAACGAAGCCGGCCGTCTTTCGATGGCCTCGCCGCCCAAAGGCGGCCTGCGAGACGCCGCAGGCATTTGCGATTTGTGCTTCGAATTGACAACAATCGCAACGGACAGAGGAGCGGAGCTATGACGCCACCGGATCGTCCCCTAGGGTTCCAGTTGTCACTGGAGCCGCGGCAGGCATAAGTGCCAGGGTTTAGCGTCTGCGCCACCCGGCAAACCGTGACCTGCCATATCCCCTAAAAATCAGAGACTGCTAGTCGGATCGTCGGCCGAACGCCGCGGTGCATCCGAAATCAAACGCCGGCAGTACACTCCCGGCAAAGTTGGATTTGAGATCCAGAAGGCCCCGTCCGTTTGCCCAAGGCACGGCGGGGCCGTTTTATGTGGGGAACGCTCATTTCCGCGCGCACTCAGTGACGCGGCGGCCCGATCGAGCCGGCGCCGACATCGACGGTGATGCTGCCGGAAATCCTGACATCCGTATCGCCGATCTTGAATGTGCCGTTCTCGCCGGCCGGCAGCGCATCGTCCGGCTCGGGAGCCGGCTTGGCGATGCGGTAGTCGCCGGTCACGCCGGGCAGGGCGCTTTTTTGCGTCGACGGCGAACTGTCCTCTGCAAGAGCCGCGCCGCTCACGAGGCTGGCAACAGCGAGCACCATGACGGCGATGACGGGACGCAGTGGTCTGGAGGGATGAGTGTCGGTCATCCCAGGACTATAGTGGCGCGCCGCCGATGGAACCAGACCGGCATCGTCAAATCTTCGGCAGCCGGCCGGACTCCGCTCCGGCCCTGGCTTACGCCGCCTTTTTGCGCGTGTCGAAAACATGGTCGACGATGCCCCATGCCTGCGCCTCGCGGGCGGTCATGAAGTGGTCGCGGTCCAGCGTGCGCTCGACCTCTTCATAGGTACGGCCGCAATGCTGCGCGTAGAGCTCGGTCATGTGCCGTTTCGTCCTGCCGATGCGCTCGGCATGTCGCTGGATGTCGGAGGCCTGGCCCTGGAACCCGCCCAGCGGCTGATGCAGCAGGATGGTGGCGTTCGGCAGGGAAATCCGGCGCCCCGGTGTGCCTGCCATCAGCAGGAACGAGCCCATCGAAGCGGCAAAGCCCATGCATACGGTCGACACCGGGCAGCTGATATATTGCATCGTGTCGTAGATGGCGAAACCACTGGTCACCACGCCGCCCGGCGAGTTGATGTAGAGCGAGATCTCCTTGTCCGGATTGTCCGATTCCAGCGACAAAAGCTGCGCGCAGACCAGCGCCGAGATGTCGTCGTTGATCTCGCCGTTGATGAAGATGATGCGCTCGCGCAGCAGCCGCGAAAAGATGTCGAAGGCGCGTTCGCCGCGGCTCGATTGCTCGATGACCATCGGCACCAGACTGGCAACACCGCTCATTTTTCTTCTCCGATTTTCTATTATGCCGCGCGCAGAAGGCGCGGTGCGTTCGCGGCGATGGGCTTTCCAATTGCGCGCAAACCGAGCGAAAGACGGCAGCCGGCGCCTGCCATGGCGATGGCAGGCATGGCCTTGCGGGCAAAGCCGTCATGGACGACACGCAGATGCGTGCCGCCGGAAACGGTCCGGGCAAGTGTGAAGGTGACGGTACTGTCGAGCGGATCCTGCCTGGCTGCGTCGCCCGGCTGCTCCCGCCAGGAATAGCGCAGCAGCTTCTCGGGTTCGGCGTCGAGGATTTCGCATTCGATCGGCGTGTCCGGCCCGGCGAAGGCGAAACGGTTGCCGATCTCGAGGCTGATGTCGTTCGGCATCATCCAGGCGGCCAGCAATTCCGGTACGGTCAGGGCCCGCCAGACCTTTTCCGGCGGCTCGGCAAGGTCGTACTCGAACTCGAGCGCATCCGCGGCGTCGATTTGGCCCTCGTTGGTCGTTGATCCCGCCTTCTTCATTGATCCATGTCCTTCAAAACCGCCTTCAGCCTTTCGATGCGTTCCGGCCAGAAAGTCCGGTAGCGTTCGATCCAGGAGAGCAAGGGAGCGAGCCCCTGCGGATCGGCGCGGTAATAGGCGTTGCGGCCGGCTCGCCGCTCGACCACCAGGCCTGCGCCACGCAGCACCGCCAGATGCTGCGATACCGCGGGCTGCGACACCGTCATACCGGTGCGCAATTCCGACACGCTCATCTCGCCTGCGGCCAGCCGCTCAAAGACGGCGCGGCGCGTCGGGTCGGCCAGTGCACGAAAAATCTCTGCTTCGATCATGTCAAAAGCATAAGTGAATACTTATTGATTTGGCAAGCACTGTTTTACGAGATTGTCGGAAGCCAGCGTCTCACCATTCCGGCAGGCCCATCGAACGTCGCCTCGAAAATCGGCGACGCAAGGACGGCGTGGATGTGAAGCGTTCCAGTGCCGGCGTTCTTGAACCCGTGTTACCTGTTCGCTGGGACAACGAGAGACTGGCCCGATGTCACGACTGTATGCTCATCGTCGATCCACATCTCAGCCCTACCGGCGATAACGGTCAGCACTTCCTCCACGGGATGCCAATGCGTTGGGGCGCCGACCGTGGGCTCGACCCATTGCTCGAATATGCAAAGTTGCGATGCACCATTGCTGGCCGACACATGCATGCGTGTTTCCACACCTGCTCGCCATTGCTCGCGCTGCTGGTCCTCATGTGCGACAGACTTCATTTGATCGCCCCCGGTCAGATCCGATTTCATGGAAATTTCCGGCCGGGACACTACATCTTGCTGACAAACATTGACAGAACGTCATCTGCACCATAGAACGAAAAGGGAACAAAAACCTTGTGGGTAAAGGCAGCCACGGCAAGCGGCTGACGCCTGCAGCCTGTAAGGTGCTGCGACAAAAAAATTTGTTTCGGATGAGCGCGGAGAAATATCATGGCGGGTAGCGTCAACAAGGTCATTTTGGTCGGCAACCTCGGCGCGGATCCCGAAATCCGTCGCCTCAACTCGGGCGAGCCGGTCGTCAACATTCGCATTGCGACGTCGGAAAGCTGGCGCGACAAGAATTCCGGCGAGCGCAAGGAAAAGACCGAATGGCACAACGTCGTCATCTTCAATGAGGGCATCGCCAAGGTGGCGGAGCAGTATTTGAAGAAGGGCATGAAGGTCTATGTCGAGGGCCAGCTGCAGACGCGCAAATGGCAGGACCAGACCGGCGCCGACAAGTACACGACGGAAGTCGTGCTGCAGAAATTCCGCGGTGAGCTGCAGATGCTCGACGCGCGCGGGCAGGGTGAAGGCGGCCAGGTTGGCGGCTATGCCGGTGGCGGCAGCAGCCGTGGTTCCGATTTCGGCCAGTCCAGCCCGAGCGAAGGCTTCAATCGCGGTGGTGGCGGTGCCAAGAGCGGCGGCGGTGGCGGTTCGTCGCGCGAACTGGACGACGAAATCCCGTTCTGATCGCAACTGCAGATGTTATTTTTGGCTTAAGTCAAACATTGCGCCCCGAGAGTCCCTCATGGACTTTCGGGGTTTTGCATTGTCGAACTGAACGCTGACATGGCGATCAACGAAATATGGCGAAGGACGAGTTCGATGAAAGCACGCGTAAAATGGGTCGAGGAACGCACCTTCGTCGGCGAGTCTGGTAGCGGCCACAAACTGGTGCTGGGAACCGCGCCCGGACCGGAAGGCAGGACGCCGGGACCGAGCCCGATGGAGCTGGTGCTGATCGGCACCGGCGGCTGTTCGGCCTATGATGTCGTGCACATCCTCGAAAAGGGGCGCGAGGCGGTCGAGGACTGCGTTGTCGAGCTCGAGGCCGACCGGGCGGAAACCGAACCCAGAGTGTTCACCCGCATTCATATGCATTTCGTCGTCAAGGGCAGGCAACTCTCCAGCGACAAGGTGAAACGCGCGATCGACCTTTCGATCGAAAAATATTGCTCGGCCTCCGCGATGCTTGCCAAGACCGCCACGATTGCCCACGATTTCGAGGTCGTCGACACGACGGCGAGATAGAGCCGGCTTTGAGATTCTCGCCGCGTCAGCCTGTCAGCCCGCTATCAGCGCCTTGATGCCGTCGGCGACGAATTGCACGGCCAGTGCTGCCAGGATGACGCCGAGCAGGCGGGTCAGGATCGAGCGGCCGGTCTGGCCGAGGATGCGGTCTATGCGTTCCGACAGCACGAACACCAGATAGGTGATGGCAAGGCAGACGAAGATGATGCCGACCAGCGCCGCCTGCGCCGCGAAGCCTTGAAAGGAACCTGAGAGCAGCACAGTTGCCGAAATGGCGCCGGGACCCGCGATCAGCGGGATTGCCAGCGGGAAGGCGGCGATGTTGTGGATCATGTCCTTGGTGATGGCGACGTCGCCGATCTTTTCCTTGCGGTCCTGCCGGCGCTCGAACACCATTTCGAAGGCGATGAAGAACAGCAGGAAGCCGCCGGCGACGCGGAAAGCCGGCAGCGTGATGCCGAACACCGACAGGATCGAGGCGCCTGCAACCGCAAACAGCGCCATCACCAGGAAACCGATGATCGAGGCGCGGACGGAAACCTGCTGGCGCTCCTCGCGGTTCATGCCGCGCGTCACGGCGAGGAACAGCGGCGCCAGGCCGGGCGGATCGATGGTCACGAGAATGGTGACGAACGCGTTGAACAGGCTGTCGAAACTCGGCATCTCTGACCCTCCCGCCGGGCCGTGCCCGTACCAGGATAATTGGTAGAGCAAAGCCCGTTCGGTGGGAACTGTTCGTGAGAAAGTGGTTGATGCCGGCGAGACAGCGGAGGGCGCAAAGGGTCGCGACGCTTTTATTCCAGGCTGCTGCATTCTTCGGCGATCAAACCGCTCGGCGCGCCAGGAACTCGACCTCCAGCCGCCATGTCGCGCCATTGCCGTGCGAGCGCTCGCCCAGCCATCGGAAGGCGTTTTCGGTGATGCGTGAAAAGCCCCAGCGTACTGAGCTGCCGGTGCCGTCGGTGCCCACTTGCACGATCGTGTCGCCCTCGGCGCGGCCGAGCTGGCGGCTGAAATACTGGTTGCGCGGGTCGCTCCAGAAGATGTGCCAGGCATCCGCGCCGGGATCATAGACGCGCAGTGTCGTGCCGTAAAAAGTCCATTTGCCGAGCGAAGGCTGGGAACCAGTGTCCCGCGCGGGCAGGATCCAGACGTCCTGGATCGCCCGGCCTTCCAGCACCCAGCCGAAATGCACCTCGCCGCGCCCTGTCAGCACCGTTCCGTCCTCGAGGTGGCGCGAGGCGTCGAAAGTCCAGGCGCCGACGAAGCGGCCGTAAAGGCTCAGTTTTTCGGCAAGGCCTTCGATCGGTCCGGGGCTATGCAGGGCATCGGCAAACGAAGATTGATCGAACATGGTTGTGGCCTCTTCTTGTCAGGAGATTGGGAGGGAATAGGCGGTTACGGGGTTCTGGGCTTGGGAAAAATTGCTATATTTCGACCATGACGACGACCACGCATAGTCTCGCATCCGGAGCCGGTTGGCATGTGACGGATGTGATCTGCACGGCCGGCGCCGGCCGGCCGTTCGAGGAGGCGCATCAGGATTTCTGTGTGGCTGCAGTCACCAGCGGCACGTTCCGCTACCGCGCCCAACAAGGAACGGCGATGCTGGCGCCCGGCGCGCTCCTGCTCGGCAATCCCGGCACATGTTACGAATGCGGGCACGAGCATGGCGGCGGCGATCGTTGCCTCTCGTTCCATTTCAGGCCGTCCTACATGGAGCGGATCGCGGCTGGCGTGCCGGGCGCCAGGAAGCTGGCTTTCGAGGCGGCGCGCCTGCCGCCTTTGCCGGTCCTGGCGCCACTCCTGGCCGAGGCGGAAACCGCTCGCGAGATGGCCGACATCGACGCCTTCGAGGAACTTTCCCTGCGCATGGCCGGTGCTGCCGTGGCTACAGCCTCCGGCGCTACGCATGTCAGGCGCGCGCCGAGACGCCGCGATCAAAAACGGGTTGCCGAAGCTGTGCGGCGCATCGAACTCGATGCAGACGGGCCGATCTCGCTTTCAGCACTTGCCGATGAGACGGCGACCAGTCCGTATCATTTCCTGCGCATCTTCCGGCAGGTGGCGGGCATGACCCCCTACCAATTCCTGCTCAAGACGCGATTGCACAGGGCCGCGGTGCGGCTACGCATGTCGGACGATACGGTTTCCGCGATCGCTTTCGGCGCTGGCTTCAGCGATCTGTCGACCTTCAATCGTCGTTTTCGGCGGATCATGGGGCAGACGCCAAGCCAGTATCGCAGCCGCCGTGGCGCATAGGTCGTTTCTGCTTGGTGAATCGGCCCGGTGCACCGCAAGGCAGACACGCAGGCTTTTGCGTCAGGGCGGCGAAAACCGCCTTGGCCATATCGTCGCAATCATCGGTATCCATTTGAAATTACCATCAAAAATGACACTGGAAAAGTGCCGTGAAGGTTGGAGTTTCGGGCTTGCTTCCTATATAAGCACCAAGTGATTCCTGATTAGATTGTGATCCGATTTGACCGACCAGAAGACACCGCGCGGCGCCGACGGCGGCCCCACCGGCATCGAGCCGATATCCATCGTCGAGGAGATGCAGCGCTCCTATCTCGATTACGCCATGAGCGTGATCGTCAGCCGTGCGCTGCCGGACGTGCGCGACGGCCTGAAGCCGGTGCATCGCCGCATTCTCTTCGCCGCCCATGAGAGCGGCTACCATTGGAACCGCAAATATGTGAAGTCGGCGCGTCCTGTCGCCGACGTGATGGGTAAATACCATCCGCATGGCGATGCTTCCATCTATGACGCCTTGGTGCGCATGGCGCAGGACTGGTCGTTGCGCGTTCCGTTGATCGACGGGCAGGGCAATTTCGGCTCCATCGACGGCGATCCGCCTGCGGCGATGCGCTACACGGAAGCGCGGCTGACCAAGGTCGCGCACGAGCTCCTGGAGGATATCGACAAGGATACCGTCGATTTCCAGGACACGTATGATGCTTCCGGCAGCGAACCTAAGGTTCTGCCGGCACGTTTTCCCAACCTTCTGGTCAATGGCTCGGGCGGCATCGCCGTCGGCATGGCGACCAACATCCCGCCGCACAATCTCGGTGAAGTCTGCAATGGCGCCATCGCCATCATCGACAATCCGGCGATCGACCTGCCGGCGCTGATGGAGATCATTCCTGGCCCTGATTTTCCGACCGGTGGCATCGTGCTTGGCCGTTCGGGCATCTACAGCGCCTATTCGACCGGCCGCGGCTCCATCGTCATGCGCGGGCGCGTCAACATCGAACAGCGCGGCAACGACCGCGAGTCCATCATCATCACCGAAGTTCCCTACCAGGTGAACAAGTCGTCGATGATCGAGAAGATGGCTGAGCTGGTGCGCGACAAGCGCATCGAAGGCATTTCCGATATCCGCGACGAGAGCGACCGCCAGGGCTACCGGGTCGTCATCGAGCTGAAGCGCGACGCCGTTGCCGACGTCATTCTCAACCAGCTCTACCGCTTCACGCCGCTGCAGACCTCTTTCGGCGCCAATATGGTGGCGCTGAATGGCGGCAAGCCGGAAGTGATGAACCTGACCGATATGCTGAAGGCTTTCGTCGCCTTCCGCGAGGAGGTGATCACAAGGCGGACGAAGTTCCTGCTGCGCAAGGCGCGCGATCGCGCCCATGTGCTGGTCGGTCTCGCTATCGCAGTCGCCAACATCGACGAAGTCATCAAGCTGATCCGCACCGCGCCGGATCCGCAGACGGCGCGTGAGCAGTTGATGGAGCGGCGCTGGCCCTCTGGCGACGTGGAATCTCTGATCCTCCTGATCGATGACCCACGCCACCGGATCAACGAGGACGGTACCTACAATCTGTCCGAGGAGCAGGCGCGCGCCATCCTCGAGCTGCGCCTGCAGCGCCTGACCGCGCTCGGCCGCGACGAGATCGCCGACGAGTTGAACACGATCGGCGCCGAAATCATCGATTATCTGGACATTTTGTCTTCCCGCGCACGCGTCCAGCAGATCGTCAAGGACGAGCTTGCCGCCGTGCGCGACGAGTTCGGCACGCCGCGCCGCACCGAGCTCACCGACGGCGGTTCGGACATGGAAGACGAGGATCTGATCCAGCGCGAAGACATGGTCGTGACGGTGAGCCATTCCGGCTACATCAAGCGCGTGCCGCTGTCGCTCTACCGGGCGCAGCGCCGCGGCGGCAAAGGCCGCTCCGGCATGTCGACCAAGGAAGAGGATTTCGTCACCCGACTGTTCGTCGCCAACACCCATACGCCGGTGCTGTTCTTCTCCTCGCGCGGCATCGTCTACAAGGAAAAGGTCTGGCGGCTGCCGATCGGCAATCCGCAGTCACGCGGCAAGGCGCTGATCAACATGCTGCCGCTGGAGCAGGGCGAGCGCATCACCACCATCATGCCGCTGCCCGAGGACGAGGCCAGCTGGGGCGAACTCTACGTCATGTTCGCCACCACGCGCGGCACCGTGCGCCGCAACGATCTATCCGACTTCGTCCAGGTCAACCGCAACGGCAAGATCGCCATGAAGCTGGAGGAAGAAGGCGACGAGATCCTCGGCGTCGAAACCTGCACCGACAAGGACGACGTGCTGCTGACCGCCAGTTCCGGCCAGTGCATACGCTTCTCCGTCGGCGACGTGCGCGTCTTCCAGAGCCGCAATTCGGTCGGTGTGCGCGGCATAACCATGGCCGAGACCGACCGCATCATCTCGATGTCGGTGATCGAGCATGTCGATGCTTCGCCGGCGGAACGCGCCGCTTACCTGAAGCGCGCGGCGGCGGAGCGGCGGCTTGCCACGGAAACGGCCGGAGAAGAGGAAGAGATCGCGCTGACCAATGAGGAGATCGGCGAGGAGACAGAGCTTTCCGACAGCCGATACGAAGAACTCAAGGCGCACGAACAGTACGTGCTGACGGTGACCGAATTCGGCTACGGCAAGCGTTCGTCGTCCTATGATTTCCGGCTGACCGGACGCGGCGGCAAGGGCATCCGCGCCACCGACGTGTCGAAGGCGGCCGAGATTGGCAGGCTGGTGGCGACCTTCCCGGTCGGCAATGACGACCAGATCATGCTGGTGTCGGACGGCGGCACCGTCATCCGGGTGCCGGTCAACGGCATTCGTTTCGCCAGCCGCGCCACCAAGGGCGTGACCATCTTCAACACGGCTGAAGGCGAAAAGGTGGTTTCGGTCGAGCGGATCTCTGAACCGCAAGCGGACGAAGAAAGCGAAGAGACCGTCGAGGGCGGTGCCGATGCCGCTGCGGCGTCTGACGCCGGTCCGGAGGGTGCGGACTAAGTCCGGCACCCAGGTTGTGACATGGCAACGCCGGCCAGCTGGCCGGCGCGGCAGCAAGTTCAGGCTTTATCAGTAGTGGCGATATGGCTTACGCGGGCCGAAGCCTTCGAAGCGCTTGGTGTTTGCCTTGACGCGGATGCGTTGTGCCTCCTGATGCAGCCCAAATACGGTGGCGATCAGCATGGCGACGGTCATTGCGGTGGCGAGCATGTAGATCAGCATGTGCGTGTTCTCCTGCGCCTAACAACGGATAGATGGGATTTTGGTTTCATCTAATTAAGGTGCAACCTAGTGAACGCTGCGTGAAGGCTTCGTGATCAGCGTGTTCATCTGTCGTTCATGTGCCGGAAAAGGTTCACGGCCGGCGCGCCGATCGGATTTGCCTTTGCGAGAGAGGCTCGCTAGAGCCTGTTCCATCTTGGTGGACGGAAGATGGAACAGGCTCTAGCTTTCATTTGAGCATGATCTCTAGGACAAACGAAAAACCGTTTGTCCGCAAAAACCGGTTTCCACTTTTTGGGATCATGCATTAGAAGCACCTGCCATGACCGAACGCATTGCCCTCTATGCCGGCTCCTTCGACCCGCTGACCAACGGCCATCTCGATGTGCTGAAGGCATCGCTGGCCGTGGCCGACATCGTCTATGCGGCGATCGGCATCCATCCGGGCAAGCAGCCGCTGTTTTCCTTCGAGGAGCGGGTGAAGCTGATCGAGACGGCGACGAAGACGGAATTCGGCAGCGATGGTGCCCGTATCAAGGTCGTCGCCTTCGACGGGCTGGTCATCGACGCCGCCAGGAAGCACGGCGCCTCGATCATGATCCGCGGCCTGCGCGACGGCACCGACCTCGACTATGAGATGCAGATGGCCGGCATGAACGAGACTATGGCACCTGAGTTGCAGACGGTTTTTCTGTTCGCCAGCC
>NZ_RZPW01001250.1:0-968 GCF_003998455.1 Mesorhizobium sp. M7A.F.Ca.CA.001.08.2.1
GTCCTGCGACGGCTCGGAGCACGGCGGAACGGTGGCGCCGGAGGCCAAGATATCCAGCTTTTCCGCCAGCATCGTTGCCGCCAACAAGCCGTTCGCGGTGGTCAACGGCACCGGCAAACCGATCGGCGAGGTGACGCCGCAAGCGGTGATCGATCTGCTGGCCGGCATTGAGCGTTCCGGAGCCGGCACATGACGGTGACGGCAAGCGCCGGCGAAACGCGGTCGCGCCCGGTTCAGGTCTGGCTGCTCGTCTGGGCGGTGGCACTCGCGGCCGTGCTTGTCGTGTTCCTGTTGCAAGACCGCCTGCCCTGGGCGGTCAATTATCCGGCCAGCGCCGTCGTGCCGGTCGCCGATTGGGTCAGCGCGCTGATGCGCTGGATCAAGTCGAACCTGTCGTGGCTCACCCGCTCGATCACCGCGGTGCTCGGCGTTCCGCTCGATTTCGCGCTCAATCTGCTGGCCAAGAATTTCAAGATCGGCCACGGCGCTGACGCCTATGTCCTGCCGCGCCTGTCCTGGGTCGGCGTCTGCGCTGCCGCCTTCATCGCCGGGCATGCAGCCGGCGGCAGAAAGCTCGGCCTGCTGGTCGGCGGCTGCTTTCTCTATATCGCGCTGTTCGGCCAATGGACCAGCGCCATGCTGACGCTTGGGCTGATCTCCATCGCCGTGCCGTTCTGCATCGTCACCGGGCTGTTCGCCGGCATCTGGGCGTGGCGCAAGCCGTGGGCCGAAAGGCTCATCGTCTCCCCTGCCCTCGACCTGATGCAGACGATCCCGACCTTCGCCTATCTCATCCCAATGCTGCTGCTGTTCGGCAACAGCCCGGTCTCGGCGATGATCGCAACCGCCATCTTCGCCACCCCGCCGATGGTGCGAGCAACGATGCTCGGCCTGTCGCGGGTGCCGTCGGAGATCGACGATTTCAGCGAAATGGCCGGCTGCACGGCGCGGCAGAAACTGTGGCGGCT
>NZ_RZPW01001251.1:0-965 GCF_003998455.1 Mesorhizobium sp. M7A.F.Ca.CA.001.08.2.1
GTGTGCCCATGCCCAGCGCATTGAAGTACTCGTAAGCGCCGCCGCCGAGCTTGTGGTAGGGATTGCTGGCGTCGCGCTGGCGGTTGAAGGTGTACAGCACGTCGTCGGCATTGAACTCGCGCGACGGTGTAAAGTGGTCGTTCGACTGGAATTTCACGCCGTGCCTGAGATGGAAGGTGTAGATCTTGCCGTCGGCTGAGACCTCCCAGCTTTCGGCCAGCGCCGGCCCGACCTCGGTCGTGCCAGGCTTGAACTCGACCAGCCGGTTGAAGATCGTCTTGGCGGCGGCATCCATGGTGGAGTCCGCCGTGCCGATCGCCGGGTTGAAGGTCTCGGGATTGGCTTCCGAGCAATAGACCAGGGTTTTGGCATAGGCCTGCCCGCCGAGAAGGACGGATGAGGCCAGCAGCGACGAGGTAAGCACTGCGCGCAGAACGGTGGATTTCATCGCAAACGCTCCTGATGACACTTTACGGGTTGAGGGAAGGACAGGCCGGTGAAGTTCATGGCGTTGCCGCCGGGGTGATGAAACGGTCGGGCGCCAGCGCGGCTGTGGTGACACCGCGAGCCGCGAGATCGTCCGGCAATGACTGGCCGCGAAGCAGTGCCGAGCCCAGCCGCGCCAGCGTCAGCGACACCTGGAAGCCGTAGCCGCCCTGGCCGCCGAGCCAGAAGAAGCCGGGCAGGCGCGGGTCGAAACCGACGACCGGCGTGCGGTCGGGCGAAAAGGTGCGCAGGCCCGCCCACGGTGTCGACGGACGGCCGATGCGCAGCGATGTCGCCTGTTCGATGCGGTCGACGGCGATGGCGACGTCGATGTCTTCGGGATACGCGTCGCAAGGCGCGGAATCGGTTTCGTCGGCGAGCGAGCCGATCAGCCTGCCGGCATCGGGCTTGAAGTAGAATTGTTCGTGCAGATCGACCACCAGCGGCCAGGCGCTGATGTTCGTGCCGGCGGGCGGATC
>NZ_RZPW01001252.1:0-961 GCF_003998455.1 Mesorhizobium sp. M7A.F.Ca.CA.001.08.2.1
CCTCGCCTCCGGCCTGAGCGCCGTGCACCAGGCGGGAGCAATACACCGCGACCTCTCGCCCGATAACATCATCTTGCCGGGAGGCCGGGTCGACCGCGCGAAGATCATAGATTTCGGTATCGCCCGGTCGGCGAGTGTCGGCGGTGAGACCCTGATCGGCGGAAAGTTTGCGGGAAAATACAACTATGTTTCACCCGAACAGCTCGGGCTCTACAGCGGCGATGTCAGTGAGCAATCCGATATCTACAGCCTGGGGCTGGTGCTGGTTGCCGCCTTGCGCGGCAAGCCAATCGATATGAGCGGATCGCAATTCGAGGTCATCGAAAAGCGCCGGACCGTGCCTGATCTCACCGACATCGACGATGATTTTCGTGACATCGTTGAACCCATGCTGCAACCGGATCCGCAGGACCGGCCGGTTAGCATGGCGGAAATCGCCAGGATGACGCGTGACGAAAACGAGGAGACAACCCCGCCGGCGTCCATCACACCCCGCGATCGGTCGGCTTTGCCGCG
Organism: Mesorhizobium sp. M7A.F.Ca.CA.001.08.2.1; assembly: GCF_003998455.1. Lineage (NCBI taxonomy): Bacteria > Pseudomonadati > Pseudomonadota > Alphaproteobacteria > Hyphomicrobiales > Phyllobacteriaceae > Mesorhizobium > Mesorhizobium sp. M7A.F.Ca.CA.001.08.2.1. The sequence goes on from NZ_RZPW01001252.1 coordinate 517, forward strand.
AACCTTTGCATCCGGCAGCAAAACCCAGGCACGATCACACAATGTTGAAAGGCACGACGACGCAGCCGCAGCGGGCCCAGGCGGACAGCCCTTCGTAGAGCACGTGCGGCCCGCGCATTTGTTCGAACGGCCGCCTGCGGCGCCGATGCCGCGCGAGGCCACGGCGCGTTTGCCTGGAAGGTCCACAAGACCCGAACCCTGGCGATCGCTGCCTTGGCGATGCTGGCTGTGGCCTCCGGCGCGGGCCTTTACCTGGGCGGCTTCATGACGCCTGCCACACCGACTGCCGGCAAGACATCGCTTTTGGCACCGGAGCCGTCCAAGCTCCCGCCCGGCCTGTCAAAGCCGCCCCTGGCGGACTCTGCCGCCCCTGAGCCGGCAAAGGCAGTTTCGCCCGTGCAGGCCAGCGGACAGGCGGCTGAAAATCCGGCAGATACGTTGGGGG
>NZ_RZPW01001253.1:0-956 GCF_003998455.1 Mesorhizobium sp. M7A.F.Ca.CA.001.08.2.1
GGCGGCAACAGGCTCCGGCTTGTCGCCGGGCATCGAGAACTTGCGCTTCTTGGTTTCGACGACGACCTGCTTGGTGCGGCCGTGCGAGAAGTTCTGGCGCACAGTGCCCTGTTCCATACCGGGGCGCTTCAGCGTCAAGGTCTTCTTCGGCGTCACACTCAGCGTATTGTCGTCACCCGATTTCGTATCGCTCATTCCATATCCTCTGCGGCATCATCTTCGTCAGCAACAGCCGCAAGCATTGCCAGATCGTCCGGGGAACCGCCCCGATACCGGTCGAGCGCAACCATGCGCTTCTGGACCGCCCTGCCCGCGTCTCCCGCGAGAACGGCAGCATGTATCACATTTGTACCCCCCAATGCCAAGCTCAACTCGGCCTCGGAGAAAAGTTTGTAGGCAAGGATAGCGGGCCCACCGAGATGGACCGTCGCCCGTCGCGCCTGGCTGATCTTGCGCACGCCGTCATCGGACGCCTCGGAAGCATGCAGCACGAAAAGCGCCAATCCGCCGCGCACCGCGCTCTCGACCTTGGTAGCACCAAGCGAAATTGCGCCTGCCTTGCGGGCAAGACCAAGCATGCCCAGAGCGTGCCTGGAAAGCAGCCCGTCGACCATGCCGCCAAGATCGGGCGGCACGACCACCTGTGCCTTGAAGGCGCGGGCAAAGAGGTTCTTCGCCGCAGCCTTGTCGATATGTAGGCGGTCGGCGCTCACCCAGCAACCGCGGCCGGGCAGATTTCTCTTGATGTCGGGAACGACGGCCGAATCCGGGCCGACGACGAACCGGATCAGATCATCCGGTTCGGCTTGTTTGCGCGTAACGATGCAGGTGCGATCGTTCATCTCGTCCAAGGGCGGGTTCGGTGCGATGCGGTTTCACCTCACGCACCAACGGCTTCGTCAGCCGAGACTTCTTCGGCTGCAAGCTCGTCTTCGGTGATCCAGCCGGCCTTGAGG
>NZ_RZPW01001254.1:0-956 GCF_003998455.1 Mesorhizobium sp. M7A.F.Ca.CA.001.08.2.1
CCTTAAAACTGTGGAGGAAACACATGCGAAGGCAATTTTTAACATCAACGACGGCCCTTGTCCTGTTGCTGGGCGTGGGCAATGCCTATGCCGGGATGGACGAGGCAAAGGCTTTCCTGGACAAGGAAATCGGCCCGCTCTCGACGCTCGACCGCGCTGGCCAGGAAGCCGAAATGCAGTGGTTCATCGATGCCGCGAAGCCTTTCGCCGGCATGGACATCAAGGTCGTTTCGGAAACCATCGCCACGCGCCAGTATGAATCGCAGGTGCTGGCGCCGGCCTTTACCGCCATCACCGGCATCAAGATCACGCATGACGTCATCCAGGAAGGCGACGTCGTCGAGAAGATCCAGACCCAGATGCAGACGGGTCAGAACCTTTATGACGGCTGGGTCAACGATTCCGACCTGATCGGCACCCACTGGCGCTACCAGCAGGTGCGCAATTTGACCGACTGGATGGCGGGCGAGGGCAAGGATGTCACCAACCCGAACCTCGACCTGAAGGATTTTATCGGCACCTCGTTCACGACCGCTCCGGACAAGAAGCTCTACCAGCTTCCCGACCAGCAGTTCGCGAACCTCTACTGGTTCCGTTACGACTGGTTCAACGACGAGAAGAACAAGGCGGACTTCAAGGCCAAGTACGGCTACGACCTTGGCGTTCCCGTCAACTGGTCTGCCTATGAGGACATCGCCGAGTTCTTCACCGGCCGCGAGATCGACGGCAAGAAGGTCTATGGCCACATGGACTACGGCAAGAAGGACCCGTCGCTCGGCTGGCGGTTCACCGACGCCTGGCTGTCGATGGCCGGCAATGGCGACAAGGGCCTGCCGAACGGTCTGCCGGTCGATGAGTGGGGCATTAAGGTCGACGAGAATTCGCGTCCGGTCGGCTCCTGCACGGCGCGCGGGGGCGACACCAATGGCCCGGCCGCCGTCTACTCGATCCAGAAA
>NZ_RZPW01001255.1:0-948 GCF_003998455.1 Mesorhizobium sp. M7A.F.Ca.CA.001.08.2.1
CGGTAGAACGTGCCTTTGCCGGCGATCTCGGCCTTGACGATGTTGGCGGTACGCCCGGCAAGCACGCTGCCATAGCGGCGCTGCAGATCCTGATAGCTGGACTGGGCGCTTTCGACGGTCGGCTGCGAGGCGATCTGCATCGACCACGAGCCACCGCCGGCCGCGGTCGATGCCGGATCGATGGACGCAACCTGATCGGGCTTGACCTCGCCGACGACATCGACCGGCTGGTCGGACGGACGCTGCGGCGCGAGCGGAACCTTTGCCGGCGTGTTGGCCGATTGGGCCTTGGCCTCGGCCTTCGGCTTGGCCACCGGCTTGAGGGCCGGCTCGTCGTCCGCCTGGGCGGCGGCAGGCGCCACGGTACCGGTCTGGTCGGCATCGGCTTGCGCCGCCGGGGCGACATGCTGCGGCGCCGGATCGACCGGCTCGGTAGCGGCCACTTGCGGAGCGGCGGGCGCCGCCGGATCTTCACGCGGCACCAGCGAACCGTCCGACTTGACCACCATGGTCCTCACCTTGCGCGGTGCAATGGCGACGACATCGGCATTTGTGCCCTTGTCTGCATCCTGCAGCACCTGCGCGATGCGGTCCTCGGACTTGGGAGCTGGCGCCGTATTGTCGGCCAAAGCAGCGCCAGCCATCGGCGCGGCATTGCCGACATCGGTTCCAGCGCCGGCTGCATTCTGGTCCGGCGAAAGATCGATGGCGCGGGCCGGGTCCTTCGCCTGCACGTCCACCGGCTCTTCGGTGTTGGTGACCAGCTTTTCCTGGACCGGCTCGGCGGGCTTGGCGCCCCTGACCGCGTCGTAGACCTTGTTGTCCTGGTTCGGCACCACGGCACCGCCCGGATTCTCCGGCTTGACCTTGATCGGCGCGTTGTCGGCCTTGACGATGACGGGCGCTTCGCTGCCGCCCTTGCCGCCAAAGGACAGCGCAAAGGCACCG
>NZ_RZPW01001256.1:0-938 GCF_003998455.1 Mesorhizobium sp. M7A.F.Ca.CA.001.08.2.1
GTGTGCCGCCAACTTTGACCGCGATGATGAGGACGATCTGGAACACCGAGCCGACGAAGATGACCAGCAGTTTTTCCAGCTCGCCGATGCCGGCCCACAAGATGAGCAGTGGGATGAATGCCGACGCAGGCAAGTAGCGGGCGAAGGAGACAAAAGGCTCCAGAAACGCCTCCACCGGCTTCCAGGCGCCCATCGCGATGCCAAGCGGCACCGCGACGACCGAGGCAAGCAGGAAACCGCCGAAGACGCGCCAGATGGTGATCAGAACGTCGAGCCAGAAACGGTCTTCGACCAAAAGCCGCCAGCCATCCCGCAGCATCGACAGCGGATCGGCGAGGAAGATGCGGTTGACGTGGCCGCCTAGCGTGATCCAAGCCCAGAAGGCCACGAAAAGCACGAAGAAGGAAATGCCGAGCACGGTTCGGATGCCCGGCGAGACGGGATGCAAGGGGCGCATCGTCAAATCGTCGCCATTTTCAAATGGTCCCCATGCTCAAATCGCGCTTTGTCCAAGAGAAGGCGGCAGCGCCAGGCGCCGCCGCTTGATGGTCAAAGGCCGAACGATCAGTTCGAAACCGCGCTGGTGTCAGCCAACGTGGTGACGTCGGGCGCTTCCTTGATCAGTCCCATCTGCAGCAGCAGTTCGCCAGCGGTCTTGGAAAAGTCCTGGAATTCCTTGGTGAAGAACTGTTTGTTCTCCGCCCGGTCGGCCCATTTCAGGTATTTCGCCGAATCCTCGAATTCCTTGGCCGACTGTTTCACGTCGGCACCCATGGTCTCGTAGGATTTCTGCGGATCGCTCTTGATCAGGTCGAGTGCATCAAAATAGCTGTCGGCCAGCGCCTTGGCGGCATCCGGATTGGTTTTCAGGAATTCGGGTGTGCAGCCCACCGTGTCGAGCACCATCGGGTAGTCGAGCGTCGTCGCCAGGATATGGC
>NZ_RZPW01001257.1:0-839 GCF_003998455.1 Mesorhizobium sp. M7A.F.Ca.CA.001.08.2.1
CGACGGCACTCGATGATGCGATCGACGCTGCCGCCAAAGCCGGCATTCCGTTCATCACCGCTGCCGGTTCGGTGACCAGCCCGAACGCCATCAATGTCGATTCCAACTATGCGCGCTGGGGCTACGACATGATGGCGGCGATCGGCAAGGCGCAGCCGGACGGCGCCAGCATCCTTCTGGTCGAAGGCATCGCCGGACACCCGATCGTGGTGCAGGAGCGCCAGGGCGCGGACAAGGCGCTGACTGAAAATCCGAAGCTGAAGATCTCGCGCAATGTCAATGGCAACTGGACAGCCAACGTCACCAAGACCGTGGTGCTGCAGGCGATCGCCACCAACCCGGCGCCGATCGATGCAGTGTGGACGACAGGCAGCGAAAGCCGCGTCGTCGCCGAAGCCTTCGCAGAAGCCGGCCGGCCCGCACCATTGATCACCGGCTCGATCACCGGCGATGCGCTGGGCTACTGGAAGGCCAACCCCGACAAGTACCGCTTCGAAGGCCATGCGGTGCTGCCGCACTGGACCGCGCAGACGCTGTTCCGCGTCGGCGAGCGCATGCTCGACGGGCAGAAGCCGAAGCTGAACACGCTGCTGATCCCGATCCCGCCTGTCCACACCGCCGATCTCGGTGCCTGGTACAAGGACTGCATGACGACGGACGCCGTGTCTATCTTCCCGATCCCGCCGAAAGATCCGATGCCGGAGGAATGGCTCGACGCCTATTTCTCGAACCCGGCGCCAACCAAGGGCTGGGACTATTCGAAGGTGCCCGATGCCTGTGCAAAGTGACGCCTGCTAATCTCTCAACAGGCCGGCTCCTTTCGGGGAGCCGGCCTGCCA
>NZ_RZPW01001258.1:0-931 GCF_003998455.1 Mesorhizobium sp. M7A.F.Ca.CA.001.08.2.1
CGGCGGCAGCCAACACGTCGTCGGCGAACATCTCGATCGAAAAAGGACGCTTGCTGCCCGGCACCCGGATAGGGTCACAGGTCTCGTGCTTGTTCGCCCTGCCTGGGCTTTCGACGCGGCATCGCAAAACATGCGCCCTTACGTGGAAGTGGCGGAGCTCATCCGCGGCCGTCCGCTGGATGACGCGCGCGATGCGTTTGCGGCCTCCGCCACGGCGGCTCGCTTTCGCATCGAGGCGCCGGACAATCTTGCTTCCCTGCTCGGCTTTTTCGCGCGCGCCAATGCGAATGTTTTCGCCGAGGTGATGCGAGCGATCGCAAACGATGGGCCCGGCGTGACGCGGGCAGCGGCCGCCGGCCTCGCGCTCCCGACACTCGTCATCGGCAGCGGCATCGATCTCGTCCATCCGCTGGCCACCGCGCGCAGCCTTGCAGACACCATCCCCAATGCCGCCTTTGTCGAGGTGACGCCGAAGGCCACCGACAAGGAGCGCCATTTCGCCGAAATCCGCGCCGCCATCGGCGGCTTTCTCAACACAAATTTTGACAAGCAGGACCAATCATGATCTCGAAATCTCTCTCCGGCCCGGCCGCCATCGCCGAACTGCCACGCGATCGCATGATCGCCGAATTCTCGCTCTGGTCTGCCAATCTTGCCAATTTCGAGAACGACTTGAAGCGCATCGAACCCTATGTCGATCTTCATCATATCGATGTGGCGGACGGTCATTTCGCCCCGTCCTTCCTGTTCTTCCCCGACCTCGTCGCCCGCATCGCCGGACTGACGGCCAAGCCGATCCATGTCCACCTGATGGTCGATGAAGCAATCGTCGAGGCGCAGACGCGCCAGTTCATCGAAGCCGGCGCCGACATGATCAGCGTCCATGCCGAGAATGGCGAGGCGGGATTGCGCGCCGTGCGGCTGGCGCGGG
>NZ_RZPW01001259.1:0-928 GCF_003998455.1 Mesorhizobium sp. M7A.F.Ca.CA.001.08.2.1
TTTTCGCCAGCGGCGAGAAGCTGCCGCTGCCCGGCCAGTTCAAGGCCAATGTCGCGACCGGCGACAAGGTCGTGTTCGGGCTGCGGCCGGACGACATCTACCCGACCGGCCATGGCATCAGTTCCGGTGGCGCGGCCGATGTCCACCAGATCGAGCTGCCGATCACGGTCACCGAACCGCTCGGCAACGAGACGCTGGTGTTCGTTGAATTCAACGGCACGGACTGGGTGTCGCGCATGCTGAACCCGAGGCCACTGCGGCCGGGCGAGCGGGTCGCCATGAGCCTCGACATGTCGCAGGCGCATCTGTTTGCCACTGAGACCGGAAAGACATTGCGGAGCTGATCGGCATGGCCAGAATCGAGAAAGTCGACCTTTGCATGGTGGACCTTGTGCCCAAGGTCAAGCGCACCGACGCGATCCAGAGCTTCGTCAGCCAGGAAACGCCGATCGTCACGATCACCGATTCCGACGGTGCGGTCGGCACCGGTTACAGCTACACGATCGGCACCGGCGGTTCGTCGGTGATGCGGCTGCTCTCGGACCATCTGGTGCCGCGCCTGATCGGCCGCGATCCCGACATGATCGAGGCGATCTGGCACGATCTCGAATTCGCCACGCATGCCACGACCATCGGGGCGATCACCGCGATCGCCATCGCGGCGATCGATACCGCACTGTGGGATCTGCGGGCCAAGAAGCAAAACCTGCCGCTGTGGAAACTCGCCGGCGGCGCCAAGGATCGTTGTCCGCTTTACACCACCGAAGGCGGTTGGCTGCACATCGAGACGCAGGCGCTGGTCGACGATGCGCTGGCCGCCAAGGCGAAGGGATTTCGCGGCTCGAAAGTCAAGATCGGCAGGCCGCACGGGTCGGAGGATCTTGCCCGCCTGTCGGCGGTGCGCAAGGCGGTCGGCGACGGCTACGAG
>NZ_RZPW01000125.1:0-10709 GCF_003998455.1 Mesorhizobium sp. M7A.F.Ca.CA.001.08.2.1
CGTGCCGACCTCGGCAAAGCCGAAGCCCAGGCCAAGCAGCGCGTCGGGCACTTCGGCGTTCTTGTCATAGCCGGCCGCCATGCCGAGCGGATTGGGGAAATCGAGGCCGCAGATGCTGACCGTCAGCCTGTGGTCGCGGATCGCTGGTGCACCAACCGGAACGCCGCATCGCAAGGCCGCGATCGACAGGCCATGCGCGGTTTCCGGATCGAAGGCGAACAGCAGCTTCTGGCCGAGCCGGTCGAGCACGCTCATTGCCCCTCCAGTGCCGGGAACTGGTGCACACCATCGGAGCCAAGCGGCAGTGGCCGGACCCACAGCACAGCCTTGAGGCCGAGCGGACCATAAAGATGCGGAAACAGCGCACCACCGCGCGAGACCTCGTATCTCAGCGCAGCACCCAGGCTGGCGCCGTCGATGGCGACCAGCAGAAGGTCGGTCTGGCCGGCAAAGTGCTTTGCCGCCGTTTCCTTGACCTGCGCCGCCGTGGAGAAGTGGATGAAGCCGTCTGCGACATCAATCGGCGCGCCGGTGAAGCGGCCATGCGTTTCGGCCTCGCGCCAAAGCGCCTGCGGGGTTATCTTGTAGATAATCTGAGACATGGTTGCGCTATAGAGCAGTTCCAGGAAAAGTGTGAAACGGTTTTCCCGGGAAAAGCGCATAGCGCTTTCCCTTGGCAATTGCTTCAAAAGATTCCGACCAGCCATTCGGGAAAGGCCACGCCAAGGGTCTTCCCCATTTCCGGCGCAAACATGCGATATCTGAGGCCTTTGCCATGGAGGACAACATGCGTCTGCAGCACATCTTGATCCCCGCCGCGCTCGTTTCGCTGGTCGCGGCTTCAGCTTATTCGGAAGAAACCGACCGCTACCGGCTGGAAAAGTCGGCCACCGGCTATATCCGCATGGACACCCAGACCGGCGCCATGTCGATCTGCGACGAACGCTCCGGCCAGCTCGTCTGCAAGATGGCGGCCGACGAACGCGCCGCTTTCCAGGACGAGGTCGACCGCTTGCAGACCTCGATGAAGGCGATGGACGAGCGCGTCACCAAGCTCGAGAATTCGCTCTCCGCCCGCCTCGAATCGAAACTGCCGAGCGAAGAGGATTTCAACAAGACGATGGGCTACATGGAGCGCTTCCTGCGCGGCTTCATGGGCATCGTCAGGGATATGGACAAGGACAACGGCGCCCAGCCCAATTCGCAGAAGACCTGAGCGTTTCAACCACGAGAGGCGGCGCACTGGCTTTGCCGCTTGAAAACAGCGCGCAGCCGCTCATAATCGTCCAGTTGAACCCGAAAAGCCAAAAATCATCGGGGATTCGGGGAGGGACATTTGCCGGCAGGCTATTCTTTCGTCATCGCCGACGATCACCCGCTGTTTCGCGGTGCGCTGCGCGAAGCGCTCGCCGGCATCGGCAATGTCGCCGCCATCCATGAAGCCGGCGATTTCGAGAGCGCCAAGGCGCTGGTCGTTGCCAACGAGGACGTCGACCTGGTGCTGCTCGACCTGTCGATGCCGGGCGCCAGCGGCCTCTCCGGCCTGATCTCGCTGCGTGGCATCCATCCGGCGGTGCCGCTGGTCGTGGTGTCAGCGCATGACGATCCGGCGACCATCAGGCGGGCGCTCGACCTCGGCGCTTCCGGCTTCATCTCCAAATCGGCCAGCATGGAAGAAATCCGCAGCGCCGTGCAATCGGTGCTTGCCGGCGATATTGCAGCACCCGTCGGCGTCGATCTCGGCATCGAGCGCGACCCTGAAATATCCGACCTGATCAAGCGGCTGCAGGCGTTGACGCCGCAGCAGACCCGGGTGCTCGGCATGCTGGCCGAGGGCCTGCTCAACAAGCAGATCGCCTATGAACTCGGCGTCTCCGAGGCCACCATCAAGGCGCATGTCTCCGCCATCCTGCAGAAGCTCGGCGTCGACAGCCGCACCCAGGCGGTGATCCTGCTGTCCAAGATCGGCAGCGACCCGCTGCAGCCGGCGGGTTAGACCGCTATTCCGCCGCCGGCGCCAGCGGCCTGACCCTGGCCATCATCGAGCGCAGTACCGCTGGTTTGAGCGGTTTGTTGATCACCGCAATCTCGAGCCCGCCGGCGGCCGTGCGCACCTCGTTGGAGCGGTCGGCGGTGACCAGCACGGCCGGCAGGGTGTCGCCATGGATCGCACGCAGCCTGACGACGAGTTCGAGACCGGTTTCGCCGTCGAGATGGTAGTCGGCAAGGACGATGTCCGGGCGGTGTATCTTCGCGGTCTCCAGATCCTTTGAACCGGACGCGGTGTCGACGTTGCAACCCCAGCCTTCGAGCAGGAGCCGCATGCCTTCGAGGATGCGGGCGTCGTTGTCGATGCACAGCACGTGCAGACCGGCCAGCGAGGCCGTCGCGCGGGCGGGAGCCCTGGCTTCGATCTCGCGTCGTGCCTGCACGGCCGCGACGGGCAGGATAACGGAGAATCGCGTGCCCTTGCCCGGACTGGAAAAGATGCGGATCTCCAGGCGCAACACCCGGGCGATGCGGTCGACGATGGAGAGGCCGAGACCGAGGCCCTCGGCCTCGCGCGCGCCCTCGTCGAGCCGGGTGAATTCGCGAAAGACGGTGTTCAGCTTGTCGCCGGCGATGCCGATGCCGGTGTCGATCACCTGGATCTCGGCCAATTCGCCGCGCCGCCTGACGCCAACCAGGACGCGGCCGTGGCGCGTGTATTTGATGGCGTTGGAGACGAGATTCTGGATCAGGCGGCGCAGCAAATTGCGGTCCGTCGTCACCGTCAACGATGACGGCATGATGGTCAGCTCGAGCTTCTTTTCGGCGGCCAGCGGCCGGAAGTCGTTGCCGATCTGGCGCAGCAATCCGTCGAGGTTGAAGGCGGTGTCATCCGGCTTCATCGCGCCGGCATCGAGGCGGGAGATGTCGAGCACGGCGCCGAGAATGGTCTCGACGGATTCCAGCGAGGATTCGATGTTCACGGCCGCCTTGCCGGCAGGCCCCTTGCCGGCCTTCTCGATCAGCGAGGAGCAATAGAGCCGGGCGGCGTTCAGCGGCTGCAGGATGTCGTGGCCGGCGGCGGCGAGGAAGCGCGTCTTGCCGAGATTGGCCTCCTCGGCCAGCATCTGTGCCTGCGCCAGTTCCTCATTGACCCGGGTCAGCTCGATGGTGCGCGTCTTGACGCGCTGCTCCAGCGATTCATTGGCACGCTTCAGTGCCAGGTCCTGCTCGACGCGCCCGGAAATGTCGGCATAGGTGGCGACGATGCCGCCGTCCGGCATCGGGTTGGAACGCAGTTCCAGGATGCGGCCCGAGGTTTTCAGCTCCATCTGCCATGGGCTGACGAAGCTGGTCAGCCGGTTGAGCATGGCCACACGCTGATCGGCAGGGATGTCGCCGCGCTCGGCGAGATGGCGCAGGATGCGGTCGAGCGAGACGCCGACCTGGCCCATCTCGTCGGGCAGGTCGAACAGCGCCCGGTACTGGCGGTTCCAGCAGATCAGGCGGAAATCGCGATCGAAGACGGTGATGCCCTGTTCCATCTGGTCGAGCGCGATCTGCAAGAGGTCGCGGTTGTGCTGCAGCGCCTCGGTGGCGTCGTCGAGCAAGCGGAAGGCATCTCGGGATTCGCGGTCGTGGCGCCGAAACAGCAGCGACAGGATCAGCCGTGCCGAGGAGGAGCCGACGGCGCTGGCCAGCAGCTGCTCGGAAAAGCGGATGACGTCCATGCTCGCCTGTTCGTTGCCGTGCAGCGAGGTTCCGTTGGTCTTTTCGAACGACTGGAAAGAGCGCTCGGTGCGCTCGACGCCGAGATAGCGCCCGATCGTGTCCTTCAGGTCGTTGACGGTGATGGCGGTGCGGAAACGGCGCAGGCTGGGCATCGGGCCGGCATCGCGCGGCACGAAGATCGACGCCTGGATGCGTTCCAGCGGCACCGACGCGCGCGACAGCGAGCCGAGCACGAAAAACACCGCATTGATCGACAGGCTCCATAACACGCCGTGGTTCAGCGGTTCGGCGACGGTGCCGAACAGGGCCTGCGGCCGCAGCGCCTCGAAGCCGAACAGCCCGTGCACGATGATGCCGGTATCGGCCGCGGCAAGCGACGGCAGGAGCAGTGTGTAGCCCCATACGAGGATGCCGGCGACCATGCCGAGTGCCGCACCCCGGCCGTTGGCGCCGCGCCAGATCAGCCCGCCGATCAGGGCGGGGGCGAACTGGGCGATGGCCGCGAACGACATCAGGCCGATCGACGACAGGCGCGCGCTGTTGGTGCTCTCGCGGTAGTAGAGGAAGGCGATGAACAACAGGATGAAGATCGCCCCGCGCCGCACATTGAGGATCAGCGTCGACCAATCCTCGGTCTCGGAGGTCGAGGTCTTGAGCAGGCGGCGCACGAACAGCGGAATGACGAGATCGTTGGAGATCATGATCGACAGCGCCACGCTTTCGACGATCACCATCGCCGTCGCCGCCGACAGGCCGCCGATGAAAGCCGCCATCGCCAGCACATCATGGCCGCTGAACAGGGGCAGCGACAGCACATAGAGATCGCTGCTGGTTCCGGTGCCGACCAGCGACAGGCCGGCGAAGGCGATCGGCAGCACGAACAGGTTGATCGCCACGAGGTAGAGCGGGAACACCCATGTCGCGGTGCGCAGTTCGGCCTCGCCGCGGTTTTCGACGATGGTGACGTAGAACTGCCGCGGCAGCATGATGATGGCAAAGCCGCTGAGGCACGTCAGCACCAGCCAGGTGGCGAGCGAGGTGTTGTAGCTCATCGCCTGCCGGACCTGCGCGTTCTCGGCGAGCTTGTCGAACATGTCGCCTGGGCCGCCGAAGATCAGGAAGGTGACCATCAGGCCGATCGCCAGGAAGGCGGCGAGCTTGACGACGGTTTCGACCGCCACCGCCAGCACCAGCCCGTCCTGGTGTTCGGTGGCGTCGGCGTGACGGGTTCCAAACAGCACCGCGAACAGCGCCAACAGCATGGCGACGACCAGCGAGATGTCGCTGACGAAGGGATCGAACGAAGGCGGCGATCCCGTATAGTGCTCGACCATCAGGCTGACCGAACCGGATATCGCCTTCAACTGCAGCGCGATATAGGGCACCGCGCCGATGGTGGCGATCAGCGTGGCGATCGCCGCGACGGTGAAACTCTTGCCGTAGCGTGCGCCGAGGAAATCCGCGATCGAGGTGATCTTCTCGGTCTTGGCCAGCCGCACGATACGGTTGAGCAGCGGGAAGCCGAAGACGAAGACGAGCACCGGGCCCGTATAGATGCCGAGGAATTCGAGGCCGCGTTCGGAAGAGAGACCGACCGAGCCGAAGAAAGTCCAGGATGTGCAGTAGATCGCGAGGCTGAGCGCATAGATGAAAGGCCGCCCCCGGCTCGGCTCGGAGATGGCCGAGCGGCGGTCGCCGAGGCTGGCGATGGCAAACAGCAGCGTCACATAGGCGACCGCGATGATGACGATGAACAAGCCCTGCACGCTTGGACTTTCCTCCTCTGCCGTCTTTCTATCCGGCTTGCCCGGACGCAACCACAGCTTGGCGTCCGAGTCCATTGCAGAGCTGTGCAGGACGGCTATCAGGGCGGCGCGTCGGTGTCGTTATGGTGAAGATCGCCGCTGAGCGCCGTGGAAAATACGGCCAATGACGACCTCCTCCAAACCCATGCGATAGAGGATGATGTGCTTGCCGTGGACGAACTGACGGGTCCTGCCTTCATAGAGCCGGCCCATACTCGGATAGTCGCCGAGCAACTCAAACACCGCGTCGAGTTCGCGCAGTTACTTTTCGGCCTGAGTGTGGCCGAAGTTTTCGAAGGTGTGTCGGTAAATGTCTTTCAGATCGCGTTCGGCGCGATGCGTTATCCTATGGCGCATGCGGGAGTTCGGCACGCGCTTCCCGAATAATGTCGTCGATCGACTTTTCGCTGACCGGGCTCTCAAAACCTTCGTTGATCGCCGCCTGAATCGCTTTCCGCTTCTCGTCGGGCGAAAGCGCGTCAAACCAAGCGCGCTGCTCCTTTGTTGGAGCCGCCCACGGATAAACATCAATGCTGATGGTTTCGAGCATGTTCATGAGAACATTATAGGCGAAAACGCCTATAATTTCCAGAAATTCAATGCTGGCTTTGCCGTGCCGTCAATGCGGGAAACCTTGCAAAGAGCGATTGATCGCTCGCGTCAACAACCAGGGGCCCATGCCGTGCTCGGCGGCAATCTGGTCCAGCGTGGTCGTTTTGCAGTGATTCGGCGGCATCTGTGTCGATTTGCATCGCGGGGATATGAAATTTCACGCCCTTGTACGCAACGCGTCAAATTCGGCAGAGCTGCCGCCCAAAGTGCCGTAAGGTAAGGAGAAAGCGGTTGTTTTCTCCCTTTTACCCATGTTGCGTCAGGAGGTTTTTGTTATGTTGCCTCAGGTCGATGCCGCAAGGACGGAAACGGCAGCTCGGCCAGTCACGACAAGGAGGGTCGAATGCTGAAAGAATTCCAGGAATTTATTTCCAAGGGCAATGTGATGGACCTTGCGGTCGGCGTCATCATCGGCGCGGCCTTCGGCAAGATCGTCGATTCCCTTGTTAACGATATCATCATGCCGATCGTCGGCGCGATTTTCGGCGGCTTGGACTTCAACAATTATTTCCTTGGCCTCTCCTCGGCCGTCAACGCCACCTCGCTGGCCGACGCCAAGAAGCAAGGCGCGGTCTTTGCCTACGGCAGCTTCATCACTGTCGCGTTGAACTTCCTCATCCTCGCTTTCATCATTTTCCTGATGGTCAAGGCGGTGAACAACATGCGCAAGCGGCTTGAGCGCGAGAAGCCCGCTGCACCGGCCGCTCCGCCGCCCGCCGACGTCGCGCTGCTCACCGAAATTCGCGATCTGCTCGCCAGGCGCTGACCACGGGCAGCATTTGCTGGACCAAAACCCCGGTCGTTGGCGGCCGGGGTTTTCTGTTTTCGCATCTGGTAAGGACCGCTGACGAAAACCGCAGACCAAAAACGGATCCGCCCATGACCCTGATCGACAGCTTGCGCACCGAGGCCCGTGCGGCACCCGAAAGTGGCATTGTCGCCGTCGTCAACTACGGCCGCCTGCGCGAAGGCATGATTCCGCTCTGGGCCGGCGAGGGCGACCTGCCGACGCCAGCCTTCATCACCGATGCCGCGTCGAAGGCGCTGGCCGGCGGCGAGACATTCTACACCTGGCAACGGGGCATCCCCGATCTCAGGCAGGCACTCTCCCGCTACTATGCCAGGCATTTCGGCAAGAATTTTCCGGAGGAAGAATTCATCGTCACCGGCTCCGGCATGCATGCCATCCAGCTGGCGCTCGACGCGCTCGCCGGCGCGGGCGACGAGGTGGTCTACCTGTCGCCGGCCTGGCCGAATTTCGATGCCGCAGCAGGGATAGCGGGAGCCGTTCCAGTCGCGGTCACGCTCGATCATTCCGGCAATGGCTGGTCCTGCGACGTCGAGAAGATCGCCGCTTCGATCACGCCGCGCACAAAGGCGCTGTTCATCAACACGCCGTCGAATCCGACCGGCTGGACCGCCGATCACGAGACCTTGCAGGCGATCCTCGCTCTGGCGCGCGCGAAGAACCTCTGGATCATCGCCGACGAGATCTATTCACTGTTCCACTATGGCCACGGCCGCGCGCCGTCCTTCCTGGACATAGCGTCGGCGGAAGACCGTATCCTGTACGTCAACTCCTTTTCCAAGAATTGGGCGATGACCGGCTGGCGCGTCGGCTGGATCAAGACGCATCCGAGCTTGCAGCAGGTGTTCGAGAACCTGATCCAGTATTCGAGCTCCGGCGTCGCCCAGTTCATGCAGCGCGGTGCGGTCGCCGCCCTTGACGAGGGCGACGCCTTCGTCGCCGAACAGGTGGAGCGGGCGCGCAAGGCGCGCGACCTTGTCTGCGGCATCCTCGGCGCCACCGGCCGCGCTGGGTTTACGGTGCCGCAGGGCGCGTTCTATCTGTTTTTCACAGTCGATGGCATCACCGATTCACGCACTGCTGCCTTCGACATCGTTGACAAGGCCAATGTCGGCCTGGCGCCAGGCACCGCTTTCGGCCCCGGCGGCGAGGCGTTTTTGCGGCTGTGCTTCCACCGCCGTCTCGACCAGATCGAGGAAGCGGCGCACCGGCTGGCGAAGTGGATGAAGAACGCCTGAGCCGCTGACGAAGCCCGAATTGAAATCGCTCCGGCGAGCCAGATGGCGGCCGGAGTAGAGTTCCAAACGGCATCAGCCGCCTGACTTGGGCACCAGCAGGGGAATGATGCGGTCGCTCTTGGCCACCGAAGGCCGACCTGCCGAACCATAGGGGATGCCGAGCGCATCCCAGGTCTCGACCAGCGCATCCTGCAATTCGGCGATCAGCGCATCGGAATGGAACGGCGTTGGCGTGATGCGCAGCCGCTCGGTGCCGCGCGGCACGGTCGGGTAGTTGATCGGCTGGATGTAGATGCCGTGCACGCCGAGCAGGCGGTCGCTGGCCATCTTGCAGGCCTCGGGATCGCCGACCAGCAGCGGCACGATGTGCGTCGGCGAATCCATCACCGGCAGGCCGGCGGCCGACAGGATGTGTTTGGTTCTCGCGGCCTGCTGCTGCTGGGCGTCACGCTCGGCCTGCGAGCGCTTGAGATGGCGGATCGACGCGGTCGCGGCGGCAGCGATCGCCGGCGGCAGTGCCGTGGTGAAGATGAAGCCCGGCGCATAGGAGCGCACGGCGTCGATCACAGCGCTGGTGCCGGTGATGTAGCCGCCCAGCGTGCCGAATGCCTTGGCCAGCGTGCCTTCGATGATGTCGATGCGGTCGGCCAGGCCTTCGCGCTCGGTGATGCCGCCGCCGCGCGGCCCGTACATACCGACGGCATGGACCTCGTCGATATAGGTCATGGCGTTGTAGCGCTCGGCGAGTTCGACGATCTCTTTGATCGGCGCGATGTCGCCATCCATCGAATAGACGCTTTCGAAGACGATCAGCTTGGCGCGTTCGCGCCCCGCCGCCTGCAAAAGGCTTTCCAGATGCGCCACGTCATTGTGGCGGAAGATCTTCTGTTCGGCGCCGGAACGCCGCACGCCTTCGATCATCGAGGCGTGGTTCAATTCGTCCGAGATGATCAGGCAGTTGGGCAAAAGCTTCGCGATGGTCGAGATCGAGGCTTCGTTGGAGACGAAACCGGAGGTGAAGACCAGTGCCGCTTCCTTGTCGTGCAGGTCGGCAAGCTCCACCTCGAGCTCTACCAGCGGGTTCGAGGTGCCGGAAATGTTGCGGGTGCCGCCGGCGCCCGAACCCATCTTGCCAGCGGTATTCTGGAACGCGGCGATGACGTCGGGATGCTGGCCCATGCCGAGATAGTCGTTGGAGCACCAGACGGTGATTTCCTCGGCGCGGCCATTGGAACGCCAGATGGCGCGCGGGAACTTGCCCGCGATCCGCTCGAGGTCGGCGAAAACGCGGTAGCGACGCTCGGCATGGAGCTGGTCGATCGCTTCCTCGAAGAACCGCTGATAGTTCATGTCGACTTCCCAATTTTTGCGCGGGATCATAATCATTGGCCCGTTGGTCGTCCACCTGGCCTTTTTGGTCAAAATGCCACGCCCCGGACCTGTTCCTAACGACCGCGGATCGTGGCCTATTCCCTTGATGTGGATGAACTTTGTTTCAGGACAATGCCACTGGCCGGCAATGCCGGTTACCAGGGGGTTCCAATGGCCATGCGGCGGGCTTTCCAGTAGAGCGGGGTTGAGACAGTTTCCGATAAATCTTGGATAAGCGAGGACGCGGATGACAGTTTTGGTGACAGGCGGCGCCGGTTACATCGGCAGCCATATGGTCTGGGAGCTGCTGGATGCAGGCGAAAGCGTGGTCGTTCTCGACCGTCTTTCCACCGGTTTCGAATGGGCAGTGGCGCCGGAGGCCAAGCTGGTCGTCGGTGATGTCGCCGACAAGGAATTGGTCGGCGCGGTCATCAGGGAGAACAAGGTCGACGCGATCATTCATTTCGCCGGCTCGATCGTGGTTCCGGAATCGGTCGCCGACCCGCTCGGCTATTATGAGAACAACACCTCGAAGACGCGCACGCTGATCGAAACCGCGGTGCGCGAAGGCGTGCCCAATTTCATCTTTTCCTCGACCGCCGCCGTCTACGGCGGCGCCGGGCTGGAGCCGGTGCGCGAGGACGCCCGCCTGGCGCCGGAATCGCCCTATGGCCTGTCCAAGCTGATGAGTGAGTGGATGCTGCGCGACGCGTCGATCGCGCATGGCCTGCGCTATACGGCGCTGCGCTACTTCAACGTCGCCGGCGCCGACCCGAAGGGCCGCACCGGCCAGTCGACGCCGGGCGCAACCCATCTGATCAAGGTCGCCTGCGAGACGGCACTTGGCAAGCGGCCGTTCATGCAGGTGTTCGGCACCGATTATCCGACGCCGGACGGCACCTGCATACGCGACTACATCCATGTCAGCGACCTGGCGGCGGCGCATCGCCTGGCTTTGCAGCGGCTGCGCGCCGGGGGACAGAGCCTCGTCGCCAATTGCGGCTACAGCCATGGCTATTCGGTGCTGGAGGTCATCGACAGCGTGCGCCGCGCCTTTGGCCATGATTTCGAGGTGAAGATGGGTGATCGCCGCCCTGGCGACGCCGCGGCGGTGGTTGCCAATTCGGATCTCGCCCGCGCCGAGCTCGGCTGGAC
>NZ_RZPW01001260.1:0-928 GCF_003998455.1 Mesorhizobium sp. M7A.F.Ca.CA.001.08.2.1
GTCCCCGTCAGGGCGACATCAATATCAATCCCGGGGTCATTCAAGCCGCTCGCCGCGTAAAGCTGATCGACATCGATGACAGCGGAGAGGATGCCCCAGAATCGGCTGCCGCCGCCCGCCGTCGGCACAAAGACGGGAATGCGCCCGACAAAGCCCCGCCCTCCCTGGGCCAGGTTGACGGGGCCTGCCAACACAAGAACGCCGAGGTCTCGCGCGCGAAGCGCCGCCGTCCGTTGCGCCTCGCTCTTGCGGTAATCGAGCCCGATCGCCTTCTGGTTGCCTTCCATCGGGTACATCAGCGAGATGACGAGATCGGGCGCACCGGCGATGTTGCGCAGTTGCGATCTCTGTCGGAACAGGTTGCTTGCCAGGGACGCAAATCTCTGCTGTCCCATGTACGGCTCTGTAACTATGGCCGAGACGAGGCCCTGAACAAGCTGGAGATTACCGTTTACATTGCCTTCGAGCTTGGCCCTTATGATGTTGACCTTGGCCTGGACTTCGGCGCGCGCGAGTTGATCGGACACTTTCGTGTTCTGCAAGTCCGCAAGGACCGCGCAGATCACAAGCACGGCCAACGCAATTGCCGCCGGCAAGTTGGCGGTCGAAAAAACCGCCTTTCTTGCACCATCAAAGTCAAAATCCGTTCTGCCCGACCGGCTCAATTGCGTTTCCTTGACAAAAAGCCCATCGGCCAACGTAGGATGAACTGTTTAAATTTGGACTTCCAATCTGCATAAAAGCTTCTGGTCTGTGCCACCAAGTTTCGAAAGGCTGCGCTTGGGCGCTGCGCGTAGTACCGTTGGGCCTGCGCCGGCCAGTCATGATGCGCCGAACAGCAGGGTCGTCCTGCTCGGGCGGAAGAAGGGTAGGGAAAGCGGAGGACAGCCTGGGAGAGGAGAGGGGAGAGGAGAGGGGAGAGGGGAGG
>NZ_RZPW01001261.1:0-927 GCF_003998455.1 Mesorhizobium sp. M7A.F.Ca.CA.001.08.2.1
AGATGCCGCTCTCTCAGTTCCTGTTTTCAATCGGAATGACGCTCCACGCCCGCATGAGGAACTGCCGTCATCAGACCAGGTCGTTTTGTCGTTGCCGCCCAAACAGGACGGTCACCCCCAAGACCGATACGAATATTACCTGGTCAAGGTAGTTGCTATGTGGGCCCGCGCCACGGCGGTCAGCGTGGGCCCGTACGCTGCGCTGACCGGTGCTCACTATCGCCTGCGAGCCACGATCGTAGATCAGCGCTTGGCGTTGTCACTCTCCGAGTCGGCCCGCGCGAGGAACTGCTCGGCTGTCGCTGGAATATGGCTTTTCAACCAGTCCGCCATCGCAACTTCCTCACGCAGATTCTCTTCGCAGAGCTGGGCGACCTCTGCTTCGCCTAGCGATTTGGCGGCAGCGATCAGGATTGTGTAGGAGGCGATTTCCATGTGCTCGAACGTGTAGCTTGCAAGCGATCCCTTCATCACTTCGTCCCCGGCGAACACCCCACTGAGCGACTGCGCCATTGCCGTCAGCTTGCCGCCGGCATCCTTCAGTGTGGAAGATCCTTGTCCGATGCGGTCAAGACAGGTTTCCAGCCGAGCAGCCTGCTGTCTGGTCTCCTGGATGTGCTGGCGAATCCGCTCGCTGAGCTCAGGATAGTTCTCTATCCGGTTCAGTTGCCCATTCAACATGGTTTCGGCCTGCTCCTCCATGGCGTGAGCATCCCTGAGCCATTGGACAAGCCATTCGCGTGATTCTGACATTTCATACCTCCTTCATGGGTCGGCCAGAACTTTCAAAGGGAGATATTGTTCCTCATCGGTTGAGCTGCCGAGTCAGCCTGTATTGCAGGCTCCTGGAGGTAGGCGCTGCAAGCGGGCGCTTGGCACCAGGAGAGAGTGGCGGGCGACGGGCATGGTCGCGGTGTCCGCGTTGGC
>NZ_RZPW01001262.1:0-924 GCF_003998455.1 Mesorhizobium sp. M7A.F.Ca.CA.001.08.2.1
ATTGTGGACCTGCGGCAGCCGCACCACCGACACATTGATGCCGGCGTCCAGCAAGGCATTGCCGGCCAGCTCCGAGGCGATGCGCGGATTGGGATGGCTGGCGTTGAAGACGTCCTCGATCGCCAACTGGCCATGCCCGGGGCTGCCCATGCCGACGCCGGAGGTGATCACCAGCGGCCGGTCGGAGCCGGCGAGCGCGGCGCCCAGTGCGGCGATGACGCGTTTGTCCTTTTCGCAATTCTCGGCAAACCGCGAAAAGTCGTGGTCGAATGCCGTGTGGATCACGCCGTCCGCCTTGGCCGCGCCATCGCACAGCCCTTCGGGCTCCTCGAGCGTTCCGCGATGCACTTCAGCACCGGCGGCGGCCAGCGCCTCGGCGCCGGCGTCGGAGCGGGTCACGCCGACCACCTGGTGGCCTGCCTTGATGAGTTCGGGAACGATCGCCGAACCGATGAAACCGGTCGCGCCGGTGAGAAAGATACGCATGCAAAATCTCCTGTACAGTTGCCTGCGCAATATTGCCGGTCTATTATTCTATTAAAGTAGTGATCTTATCGTGGTATAATGGCTAACAGGATGCCTTCCAATTCCGGCTCACTAGCAGCGTTCCTCAAAGACCGGCGCACCCGGCTTGATCCCGCATCATTCGGGTTTTCCGGACGCAGACGCACGCCGGGGCTGCGCCGCGAAGAGGTCGCGCAGCGCGCCAACATCAGCCCGACCTGGTACACATGGCTGGAACAGGGCCGCGGCGGCGCACCCTCGGCCGATGTCCTCAACCGCATCGCCAAGGGGCTGCTGCTGACCGAGGCGGAGCGCGAACATCTTTTCATGCTCGGGCTGGGGCGCCCGCCCGAGGTCCGCTACAGGGGCGTCGAAGGCGTCAGCCCCCGGCTGCAGCGCCTCATCGACACGCTCGATGCC
>NZ_RZPW01001263.1:0-922 GCF_003998455.1 Mesorhizobium sp. M7A.F.Ca.CA.001.08.2.1
CTCTTGATGTTCATTTTCCTCTCCATTCAAAAGATCAAAAAAAGCCAGGGTATCTTTCGAGGCTGGCAACCCGCTCCCCGGAAAACGCCGCACCCATGGATCCAAGCTCCTCCTGCCGTCCGCAGCCGAAGGCGCCACTTCCGTCAATCGACGGAAATTGCTTGCAAAATGGCTCGGACGACAAACTTGGCGGTGGATGTATGCGGTGATTTCGCGATGACGTTAGGACAGGCGCAACTCGTCACGAATGGCGCTGCTACGCAAAACCATATCTGTGGCTAATGCCCTGTCCGCGGCAGCCATGTATCTGCCTGTGGCGCGCTCCCCGGACGGTCAACCGGGTCTGGGCTCGTAGATCGGGAATGCCTCGCAAAGCTCCTCGACCGACCGCCGAGCCGCCTTCTCCTGTTCGGCGCCCCATTGCGTTCCGACCGCATCCAGCACGTCGGCTATGAGATTGCCGACACGGGCAAACTCGCCCTCGCCGAAACCGCGCGTGGTGGCGGCCGGTGTGCCCAGCCGTATACCGGAGGTGACGGCAGGCGGCGCCGGATCGAAAGGAATGCCGTTCTTGTTGCAGGTCAGCCCTGCCCTGCCCAACGCCTCCTCCGCGTCCTTGCCGGACAGGCCCTTGCCGCGCAGGTCGACCAGCAGCAGATGCGTATCGGTTCCGCCGGAGACAATGTCGAATCCGCGCTCGCCAAGCGTCGCGGCCAGCTTTCTGGCATTCGCCACCATCTGCCGGGCATAGGTCTTGAACCCGTCCTCCAAGGCTTCACCCAGGGCAACGGCCTTGGCAGCAATGACATGCATCAGCGGGCCTCCCTGCAGGCCAGGGAACACCGCCGAATTCAGCTTCTTGGCGATGTCCTGGTTGTTGGTCAGGATCATGCCGCCGCGCGGGCCGCGCAGCGTCTTGTGC
>NZ_RZPW01001264.1:0-922 GCF_003998455.1 Mesorhizobium sp. M7A.F.Ca.CA.001.08.2.1
AGACTGTTCAGTTGTAGCTTTGATCCCACGCTGACATCCCGGCCGGCAAAGCGGCGACATTGAGGAGTTCTCACCATGAAGATTTCATCCGGATTTCGTTCCATCGCGGTTGCCGCCATCGCCACCGCAAGCATCGGCTTTGCCAGCGCCGCGCATGCCGACAGCGGCACCATCCGCTTCGCCGTCTACAAGGCGGCCTTCTTCGTCGGTGGCTCCGGAGGCGAAGGAACGCTGACCTTCCATGGCCGCCGCTATCCCATCTCGGTCGGCGGCGTCTCGGGCGGTCTCGCCTTCGGCGTCTCCAAGACCTATTTCCGAGGTACCGTGCGCCACATCAAACGTGCGCGGGATGTGACCGGGGTCTATGGTGCGGCGGGCGGTGGCGGCGCGCTTGGCAAAGGGGCTCAGGTGATCGTCATGACCAATGACAAGGGCGCCCAGCTCGAATTGACGGGCAGGCAGGTCGGCCTGCAGGTCAACGCCGACCTCAGTGGCATGAGCATCTCGCTGCGGTAAGGGCTAGCTCCTCAGGCCCGGCGCTTCCTGCCCGGTGCGCTCGACATATTCCGTATAGCCGCCGCCATAGGTGTGGATGCCTTCGGGCGTCAGTTCCAGCACGCGGTTGGAAAGCGCCGCCAGAAAATGCCGGTCGTGCGAGACGAACAGCATGGTGCCCTCGTACTGCGACAGCGCCGTGATCAGCATCTCCTTGGTGGCGATGTCGAGATGGTTGGTCGGCTCGTCCAGCACCAAAAGGTTGGGCGGGTCGAACAGCATCAGCGCCATCACCAGCCGCGCCTTCTCGCCGCCTGACAGCACACGGCATTTCTTCTCGATCTCGTCGCCGGAAAAACCGAAGCAGCCGGCGAGTGCCCTGAGCGGCGCCTGGCCGGCCTGGGGGAACGCGTCTTCCAGTGTCTGG
>NZ_RZPW01001265.1:0-922 GCF_003998455.1 Mesorhizobium sp. M7A.F.Ca.CA.001.08.2.1
GTTGAGACATCGATGAACCGGAAACTGTACTCCGGGATACCTCACATGCGCCCGCGGGCGCCTTCCGGATCATAGGGCGAGTCGGCGATCACCTTTGCCGCGCGGCGCTCGCCGAGGATCGAAACCTCGAGCTCGGTACCGGGCGACACAAGTTCCAGGGGCAGCAGCGCAAGTGCGATGTCGTGACCAAAAGTGTAGGAGTAGCCCGCCGAGGTGATGTGGCCGACGAGCTCGCCTTCGCGGTAAACGCCCTCGAAGGCGAATGCGCTCGCACCGTCCGTGTCGATCGACAGTGTGGCGATCCGGCGTGTAACCTGCTGCTGTTTCGCGACCAGTGCCGCTCGGCCGATGAAGTCCCTCTTGTCGAGGCTGATGAAGCGCTCGAGGCCGCTTTCCCAGGCGGACAATTCGGGGTTCATATCGCGGTACATGGCCCGGTAGGATTTATCGAGACGAAGCGATTCCAGCGCTTGAAGTCCGACCAGCCTCAGCCCGTGTGCCTCTCCCGATGCCAGAAGCGCATCCAGCAAATGCCGCTGGTAGCAGAGTGGATGATAGAGTTCCCATCCCAGCTCACCCGAATAGTTGACACGCAGCAGCCATACGTCGCTGGCCATGCCGACGGTGCCGGACTGTACGCTGAACCATGGGAAGGCCTCGTTGGAGAGGTCGATCTCCGTCAGCGGCTGCAGTATGTCGCGCGCCTTCGGCCCAACCACCGTGAAGCTGCCGCGATCCTCCGTGACGTTGCGCAGATGCACGCTGCCGTCCTTCGGCAACAGCCGGCCGAGATCGTCAAGGTTCCAGCGTTCGGCGCGCGGCGTCGATATGAGATAGAACAGGTCGCTCTGCAGCCGCGCCACCACATACTCGGCCTGCACGCCGCCGGTCGGCGTCAGGTGATGGGCAAGAGCGACACGAC
>NZ_RZPW01001266.1:0-921 GCF_003998455.1 Mesorhizobium sp. M7A.F.Ca.CA.001.08.2.1
GCGCAACCTCGATCGAGGAATTCTCCGATCATATCTTCCATGCAATCCAGGAAGCCTGGAACCTCGCGACGCTGGAGTTCGGCGTCGAGGAAGTCCGCAGCGCCCATATTCTGCTTTCCTGCCTGAAAACCCCGGTTCTGGAAGGCCTGCTGTCGAAGATCAGCGGCGAGTTCGACAAGATCGACGCCGATGCGGTTGTCGCGCGGTTCGCCGATGTCGTGGAAGGTTCGCTCGAAGGCGGCGCAGCCATCGCGGTTCCCGCGGCTGAAACGCCGAAGCGGACCATGGGCGGAGATTCGGCCTTGGCGAAATTCGCCACCGATCTGACCCAACGCGCCCGCGAGGGCAAGATCGATCCGGTCGTCGGCCGCGATCCGGAGATCCGGCAGATAGTCGACATCCTGATGCGGCGTCGGCAAAACAACCCGATCCTGACCGGCGAGGCCGGGGTCGGCAAGACGGCGGTCGTTGAGGGCTTTGCCTTGCGTATCGCTCAGGGCGATGTGCCGCCCACGCTGCAAGGCGTCAGCGTGCGCATGCTCGATGTCGGATTGATGCAGGCGGGCGCCAGCGTGAAGGGCGAATTCGAAAAACGGCTGAAGGCTGTGATCGACGAGGTTCAATCGTCCGAAACGCCGGTCATCCTGTTCATCGACGAGGCCCACACCTTGATTGGCGCCGGCGGTGCTGCCGGAACCGGTGATGCCGCCAATCTCTTGAAGCCGGCGCTGGCACGGGGCGAACTTCGCACCATCGCCGCAACGACCTGGGCCGAATATAAGCAGCACATCGAGAAAGACCCGGCGCTGACCCGCCGTTTCCAGGTGGTCAAGATCGACGAGCCGTCGGAGGCGGTGGCCGTTCTGATGTTGCGCGGGGTGGCAGGGGTTCTGGAGCAACACCACAAGGTGCAGATACTCG
>NZ_RZPW01001267.1:0-919 GCF_003998455.1 Mesorhizobium sp. M7A.F.Ca.CA.001.08.2.1
GACCTCAGATCCGCCCTCAGCGGCACCGAAAGCGTTTCGCTGGCCAAGCTGACGATCCAGGCCTCCAATCCCGAACTGTTCCAGTCGTCACGGCCACAACTGACCGAAGGCTTCGAGCCCCTGATCGGGTCGCTCGCCAAGGTGATCCTCGCCAACCAGGAGCTGATCGGAAACATCACCGTCGTCGGTCATACCGACAGCGTTCCCCTGCAAAAGACCAATCCGCTGTCGACCAACCAGCGACTGTCGGAGGCTCGCGCCCAGACGATTGCCGACATGCTGGTCCAGAACGGAGTGCCGCGGGATCGCGTCCATTCCGAGGGCCGCGCGGCCACCGATCCAGTCGCCACCGACAGCACGCGCGAGGGGCGGGCCTTGAACCGCCGCGTCGAGGTGCTTGTCGAAAAGAGGCTGTGAGATGTTCATCCTGCGCTTCCTTTGGGCTGTCCTGACATCACGCTGGCTATGGACGCTGATCGGCCTCACGCTGCTTTCCCTGGTCATCTGGGTGTTCGGTCCGATCGTCAGGGTCGGTCCCTATGAACCGTTCGCCTCTGATAACGTGCGCATCGTCATCATTGCGCTGCTGGTCATCTTCTGGCTGACCTGGCTGATCGTCGCCCAGCGCCGGGCGATCCGCGCCAACCGCATGTTCGTCGCCGAGATTGCCGCGCCGGTGGTGGAAAAGCCGCTCAGACCCGGCGAAGAGAATGTCGCGGCCGTCGGTGCCAAGTTCGCCGAGGTGATGGCCGAACTGAAGCGCCGCAAGCTGGGCGGACGAAAGTTTCTGCGCGAAATGCCATGGTATGTGATCGTCGGGCCGCCGGCCACCGGCAAGACCACGGCCTTGCGGCAGTCCGGGCTGAATTTTCCGATCGACCTCACCGAGGACCTGCAGGGGGTCGGCGGCACGCGCAAC
>NZ_RZPW01001268.1:0-916 GCF_003998455.1 Mesorhizobium sp. M7A.F.Ca.CA.001.08.2.1
GGCATCGGCAAGGTCAAGGCCACCGACAACCGCGTCACCTTCGGCGTCGGTATGAAGTTCTAAGTCGTTCAAGCCACGACACGAAAAAGCCGGGCCTCGCGCCCGGCTTTTTTTATGCTTGCGTGATTTCCGGGTAAATCTATTCGGGTAATGGGCGGTCAACCGGGAATGCAGGGCTTCAGTTCTGGAAACTTCTCGTCGAAGCGTGCCGCCCACCGCGTCAGCCGGGCGCGACCCTTCTCCCATTTCCCGGCAAAGCGCAGCGCGAGATAGCCAAGGCAGGCGCGCAGCGCCATCTGGCCGGCGGCGATCTTTTTCGGCAGCTTCGGCGGGTGGGCGTTGAGCAGGTCGAGTGCCGCCGTGATCTTCGCCCACTGGCGATCGAGCCAGGGCTGATAGACCATCTCCTCAGGCCGCGTGCGCCGTTCATAGACCATCGACAGCGCACAGTCGCAAATGCCGTCGGCCAATGCCTCCAGCACTTCCGCCTCGAGCCGCTTGTCGGGATTGCGTGGAAAAAGCGCACTCTTCGACAAACGGTTGAGATGCTGGGTGATGGCGCGACTGTCATGGATGGAACGACCGTCGTCGAGCACCAGAACCGGAATCTTGCCGAGCGGGTTGGCGATCATCAAGTCGGCCGGCTTCTCCTCGGTCTTGATCGGCACCAGATCGACAGCGATGCCGGCATAGGCTGCCGCCATTCGTACCTTGGAACTGTAGGGAGAAGACGACGCATAGAGCAGTCTGGGCATGATCCGTTTCCTGTTTTGCAGGCCGGCAGTGTTGACCGATCGGGCGCGATCGGGCAATGGCCAGAAGCGGAAAACCCAGCCGCCAGCGAGCGACGCAGCGGCCAGGGCCGTTTAGCGAGCGCTCCATGAAGACGGTGCTTCATCACCATGGTTGCCGGGAT
>NZ_RZPW01001269.1:0-915 GCF_003998455.1 Mesorhizobium sp. M7A.F.Ca.CA.001.08.2.1
CAGCGATTTCGGGCAGCGACACCAGGATCTCTCGGCCACGGATGGATAGCTGCGACAGTTCCGGCATCAGGTAGAAGGCGTGCAGCAGCGCCGACGATTTGCCCGACGGGCCGCCGGCGGGATGGGTCTGCTCGACCAGCGTGACCTTCACACCGGCTTTGGCCAGATCATAAGCCGCGCTCGATCCGACAATACCGGCACCGACGACGATGACGTCGCTTCCATTTCGCATGGCTGTTCCCCACAGTCTCTTGGCTGCTTTTCGACAAGGTAGGGCCAGCGATCGCGCAATGTCAACATCTCTTCATTGTTGACCGAGATTTAAATCTCTGTAATAAACTCGACAAAACAAGAGAACACGGATTCCGGGGAGGCCCATGGCGATACGCGATGTTCTGATGCGCGGGGATCTTGCGCTGACGCCGTCGGAGGAGAAGATCGTCCGACTGCTGTTGACGGACTATCCGACCTCCGGCCTCGGCACCGCCTCATCGCTCGCCCGGCGCGCTGGCGTCAGCGATCCAACCGTGGTGCGGCTGGTGATGAAGCTCGGCTATGAAGGGTTTCCGGATTTCCAGGCGAGGCTTTTGGCCGAAGT
Organism: Mesorhizobium sp. M7A.F.Ca.CA.001.08.2.1; assembly: GCF_003998455.1. Classification (NCBI taxonomy): domain Bacteria; kingdom Pseudomonadati; phylum Pseudomonadota; class Alphaproteobacteria; order Hyphomicrobiales; family Phyllobacteriaceae; genus Mesorhizobium; species Mesorhizobium sp. M7A.F.Ca.CA.001.08.2.1. The sequence continues at coordinate 599 of NZ_RZPW01001269.1, forward strand.
CGAGGCAAGACTGCACTCGCCGCTGCTGATGATGGAGGCCAAGCGGCAGAGCGGTTCCAACGACAGCGCCGTGCTGGCCTATCTCGATAGCGTCACCACGGCCTTGCAGAAAGCCACCGCCGCGACACCCGTCCAGACTTACGAGCGGGCGGCCCGCTTGCTGATGGAGGCCAAGGGCGAGATCGTGCTGGTTGGCGGCCGGTTCAGCCGCCACATCGCCGGCATGCTGGCCGGCTATCTCGTGCAGTTCCGCTCCGGGGTTCGCGATCTCGGCGTGCTCTCTCCGCAGATCTTCGACACGCTGGCCGACCTCGGCC
>NZ_RZPW01000126.1:0-10677 GCF_003998455.1 Mesorhizobium sp. M7A.F.Ca.CA.001.08.2.1
GTTGGCGAGAACATCGAGTTCGCCAACAGTGCGGGAACGATCGAAGATCATCCTGTAAGCCTTGCGCAGCACAAGGATTTCGGACCTCGGCAGGCCGGAGCGCTTGAGCCCGATGATGTTGAGACCGCGCAAACTGGCGCGGTTGCCGACCGCTATGGCAAAGGGGATGACATCGCCGACGATCGCGGAGCAACCGCCCAGAAAGGCGTTGTCGCCGATGCGGACAAACTGATGCACTGCGGTCAGGCCGCCGATATAGACATTGTTACCGACCTCGCAGTGGCCGCCCAGCGTTGCGCCATTGGCGAACGTCGCATTGTTGCCGACGACGCAATCATGGGCGATATGGGCGTAGGCGAGGAAATTGCCGTTGTCGCCGACCGTCGTCTCACCGCGGCTGGAATCGGTGCCGAGATGCATCGTCACGCCTTCGCGGATCGTGCAGTTCCTGCCGATGACCAGGGTGGTTCGGCCGCCCTTGTGCTTTGTGTTCTGCGGCGGCGCGCCCAATGTCGCCATCGGGTAGACCTTGGTCGAGGCGCCGATCGACGTCGCGCCCATCACCGAGACATGACTGACCAGTTCGACGTCGTCGCCGATCACCACATCGGCGCCGACATGGCAGAACGGCCCAATGCGCACACCTTGGCCGATTTTGGCGCCTTCCTCGACAATGGAGGAAGCATGGATGGATGTCTTGATTTTCATAAGCACTCGATCGTCAGTCGCTGGTGACCATCATGGCTGAAATCTCGGCCTCGGCCGCCTTGGCGCCGTCGACCATGGCTTCACAAGCGAATTTGAGCAGGTTGCCGCGTTTCTTGATTTTCTTGACATAGATCTTCAACTGGTCGCCGGGAACGACCGGTTTGCGGAATTTGGCGTTGTCGATGGTCAGGAAATAGACCAGCGACGGCTTTTCGGTACCCAGGCTGCGGATACAGATGGCGCCGGCCGTCTGCGCCATCGCCTCAACGATAAGCACACCCGGCATGACCGGCTGCTCAGGGAAATGGCCCTGAAAATGCGGCTCGTTTATGGTCACGTTCTTGATGCCGATGGCGGATTCGTCACCATCGATGTCGACGATACGATCGATCATCAGGAACGGATAGCGGTGCGGCAGGAGCTTCATCAGCCCCATGATGTCGACCGCTTCCAGCGTCGTCGACGCGATCATGTCAGCCATTGCCTCCCTCGCCCTGTTTGCGGGTCCTGGCGAGCTTGCGCAGCATGGCTATCTCCCGCATGGCTTCCGCCATCGGCTGTGCCGGATAGCCGCCCCAGATCTCGCCTGCAGGGACATTGCTCATAAATCCACTTCTGGCGGCAAGCTTGGCCCCTGTCCCTATCGTCAGGTGATCCGCAAGCCCCACGCCGCCGCCCATGGTGACATTGTCACCCACGACCACAGAACCCGAAATACCCGAAAGCCCGGCTATTATGCAATTGCGGCCGATGCGGACGTTATGGGCGATCTGCACGAGATTGTCGATCTTGGTGCCTTGGCCGATGATCGTATCGGACATGGCGCCGCGATCGACGGTGGTGTTGGAGCCGATCTCGACGTCGTCTTGGATAACGACACGGCCGATCTGCGGCACGCGCTCAGGACCCTTGGCCCCGCCGACGAAGCCAAAACCATCCTGGCCTATCCTGGCGCCGCCATGAATGATGACGCGATTGCCGATCAAGGCATACTGGATGCTGGCGCCCGGACCGACATAGCCGTCGCGGCCGATCTGGCAGGATTGTCCGATGACCGCATTCGGGGCGATGACAGTACCGCTGCCGATCGAAGCGCTTGGCCCGATAACCGCGCCGGCCTCGATGACGGCACCGGCTTCGACATGCGCGGTCGCATCGACATGAGCGTACGGCGAGACGCCGGTTTCACTGGTCATCGGCCCTGGTGTCGCTGCCCTCGGAAACAGCAGACGCCCGATCAGCGCGAAGGCCTGTTGCGGACGCGGATGAATGAGAACGGCAACGCTTGCCGGCGCCTTGCCGGCAAATTCCGCCGGGCACAGCACCGCGGCAGCCCGCAGCGACGGCATCAGCGCGGAATTACGCTTGCCGTCGACAAAGACGAGCGCATTCTCGCCGCCCTCGCTGGCCGGCGCGAGTGCTTCGATCGAAATATTGGAGTGGCCGGAATCGACAAGCACCGAGCCGGTCAGATTCGCGACTTCGCCCGCCGTATACCGGCGTGATGGCGCGAAGAACACCGGATCGGTCATTCCAGAAGCTATATCCAGCTAGGTCGGAACATTTCTCCCGGACCCTGAAGACCCGAGAGCATCGTTGGCCGCCGATCAGAAGCGGGTCGATATGCCGAAGTTGAATTCCTGCACGTCGTCGCGCGCTTCCTTCTTGACCGGGATCGCATAGTCGATACGGATCGGACCGAACGGCGACGCCCACATCAGACCAACGCCGACAGAGGCACGCAGCTGCATGTCCGTTGACTCCTGAGCAACGCTCGTAACCTTGCTGCCATAGAGAGTCGCCGCGTCAGCAAACACAGCTCCGCGAAGGCCGAAGCTTTCCGGAACGACTGGCAGCGGGAACTGGGCTTCAGCAGAAGCATTGAAGTAGGTCGTACCGCCGAGATGGTCACCCGTGAGAGGATCCACAGGCCCGATACCGCCATAGGCGAAGCCACGGATCATGCGGTCCGTGCTCTGGAACTGATCGAAGATACGCAGGCCGTCACTGCCATAACCCTCGACATGGCCGGCGCCGCCCGAAATAAGGCCGACAAGATCAAGCGACTCGGACAACGTCTGATAGACGCTGCCGCGTCCCGTGATCTTCACGAACTTGGCATCGCCGCCAAGACCGGCCACTTCGACGGTTGTGTTGGCATAGATACCCTCATGCGGGTTCTTCATGTCGTCGATGGTGTTGTAGACCAGCCCGAGACTGACCGACGACTTGATCCAAGGGCTCTGATCGATGCCATCAAGGATTGCAGTTGAGATATTGCAAGGGCTGCCAGGAATATAAACCCCATCGGTCAAGCAACCATCGTCAACTTTATATTTTTCCTGCGAGATGTTGTACGCCAACTGGGTCGTGATGCTGTCGGTGATCGGCAGGCCGAAACGGATCGTCGCGCCTGTGGTATCGCTGTCATAGTTGTTGTTGTATTCCCGCGTCGACTTATAGATGTCGAAACCGGCGGCGATGCGCCGTCCGAGGAAATAAGGCTCGGTGAAGGACAGGCTGTAGTCGCGTGAATTCTTGCCGCCGCCCGCAGACAGCTTGATGAACTGACCGCGACCGAGGAAGTTGCGCTCGGTCACCGAGCCTTCGACCGACGGACCGGCCGTGTCGCCACCGGTCGAATAACCAGCACCCACCGAGAACTCGCCGGTCGATTTCTCAACCACGTCGACCACCAGAACGACCTGGTCGGGCTGCGAGCCAGGCACGGTCGAGATGTCGACTTTCTCAAAGTAATTCAAGTTTTCCAGGCGCTTCTTCGCGCGCTGGATGAGCACCTGGTTGAAGGCGTCGCCTTCGCTGACGTCGAACTCCCGGCGAATGACATAGTCACGCGTGCGATCGTTGCCGCGGATCTCGATGCGCTCGATATAGGCCTTGGTGCCCTGGTCGATCGTATAGACCACCGAAATGGTGTGGTTCTCGAAATTGCGGTCGCCGCGCGGCGTGACCTGCGCGAAGGCATAGCCGGAACCGGCCACCTTCTCGGTCAGCGCGATGATGGAATCCTCGACGTTCTTGGCGTTGTAGACGTCACCCTTGTGGGTCTCGATCACCGATTCCAGCGACTTGCCGTCGACTTCAGGGATCGTGCTCTCGACGCTGACATCGCCGAACGTGTAGCGGTCGCCTTCCTGGACGGTGATGGTGACCGTGTACTTGTTCGTCGCGCTGTCGAGCTCGCCGACGGCGGACACGACCTGGAAGTCGGCATAGCCGTGATTGTAGTAGAAGCGGCGCAGCAGCTCCTGGTCCGCGCGCAGCTTGTCATCGTCGTAGACGTCGTCGCGCAGGATGAAGGAAACCCAGGACGAACGCTTGGTGTTGATGATATCCGACAGGCGGCGGCTGGAATAGGCGCTGTTGCCGACGAAATTGATCGCCGCGATCTGCGTGCGATCGCCTTCGGCAATGTTGAAGACCACATTCACGCGATTGTCGCCAAGCTGCATGACCTGCGTGGTCACGGTCACGTCGTCGCGACCAATGCGCTTGTAGGCAGCCTTGACCGATTCCACGTCGGCATCCAGCGTCGCCTGCGAGAACGTTCCGCGCGGCTTCAGCTGCACCGCCGCCGCGAGCGCATTGTCCTTGAGCTTCTTGTTGTTCTGGAACAGCACCTGGTTGACAACCTGGTACTCGGCAACCTTGACCACCAGCGTCGAGCCGACCTGGTTGATCTGCACATCCGAAAACAGGCCGGTGCCAAACAGTGCCTTGACCGCACCGTCGATATCGGAACTGGAGAAAGCCTTGCCCGGCTTGATGGTGATGTAATTGCGGATGGTCTCAGCGTCGATACGCTGGTTGCCGCTTACTTCGACTCTGCTGACGACAGCGGCTTCAGCCGCCGATGTGGCAACGAACTGCACTGCGAGCGCGCCTGGCACGACCATGGCCGCGGACAGGGTCACCGCGGACGCGGCGCTTAGAAACTTGGATGCTGCCTTCATCGGGCTTAATAACCTTTTCTCGTAGTCCCCACGGCGAGAAAACCGGACGTGCGGTAATTTCCCCTACCGTATTAACCGGATTTTCCCTACACGCAAGGCTTCTGGTTAATTTGTATTTACTTAACCCTGCGGCGTGGCTTTCGCGTCACTCATATCCCCTTGCATGGTAAACGGCGTCTCAACATCGTCCATGCGGAAGCCAAATTTCTTCATGATTTCAGCACCCAAACAGATCGTTCCAAAAAACGAACCCCATGAAGCACAGCACCAGAAGCAACCCGGCCCGATAGGCCATTTCCATCATCCGTTCCGACACCGGACGGCGAATGACAGCCTCCACCCCGTAGAACAAGAGGTGACCGCCGTCGAGGGGGGGAATCGGCAAAAGGTTCAGAATTCCGATGCCAACGGATAGCAGTGCAACCAGCTGCACGAGCCATTCGAATCCCAGTTTCGCAGCCCTGCCCGCCATGTCGGCGATCTTCACCGGGCCGCCCAGCTGACATTTGTCTTCGCGCCCGACAACAAAGCGCTGCAGGAACTGGCCGGTGCGCTGGATGACGTGACCGGTTTCCTCGACCGCTGCCGCGACAGCTCCAACAGGCGTGTAGGTGATGAGCCGTGGCTGGCCGAGTTCCTTGTTGTTGACGACACCGATTACAGCGACCTTGACCTTGTTGCCGAGCGCGTCTTCCTGTTCCATCAGCCGCGGTGCCGCGGTCACAGTGACCTCCCGGCCGTCGCGCAGCATGACGAAAGTGATTGCGTCGTCCGCACGGCCCGAGACCAGGCGTTGGACGTCGCCAAAGGTTTCGACCTTGTTGCCGTCGACGCTGACGAATCGGTCGCCGGGAAGGATGCCGGCCTTCGCCGCCGGGCTGTCGGCGGTCACCTCGGCCACCATGGGCTCGGCGACATAGCGGCCATAGGCGGTGAACAGCACGGAAAAGACAACGATCGTCAGCAGGAAATTGAACAGCGGTCCGGCCACCACCGTTGCCGCGCGCTTCCAGATCGGCTGCGTGTGGAAGGCGACCTTGCGCTCTTCCGCGGTCAGCGTTTCAATTTCTTCCGACGTCGGCTGGCTCGATGTGGCGTTCATGTCGCCGACGAATTTGACATAGCCGCCAAGCGGTATCGCACACAGTTTCCAGCGCGTGCCGTGGCTGTCGTTGAAGCCGAAGAGTTCCGGGCCGAAGCCGATCGAGAAGGCCCTGACGCCGATGCCGCACCAGCGCCCGACAAGGTAATGGCCCATTTCGTGGACGAACACGACCACGGTCAGCACGAAGAGGAATGGCACCAGCGTGCCGAGGACAAAGCCTTGTGTGCTGAAAAGCGCGTGAAGAATCTCGTTCAAGACAAACCCTCAAATTCTTCCACGGCGCAGACTGCGCCGTGACTGTGACACCAATCCGGGCGAATCCAAGGCGCATCGCGCAAAGGACCTGAAATGACACCACTCAAACGGGAAACAGACCCTGCGCCGGATGATCGGCGTTCGCCGAAATCCAGCCGATGACGTATAGGGCGAATGCAGCTGCGACAAGCCCATCGACACGATCCATGACGCCACCATGGCCCGGGATGAGCGCGCCTGAGTCCTTGCGGCCATGGCGGCGCTTGACCCAGGATTCAAACAGGTCGCCTGCCTGCGAGACAATCGACAGCACGAGCGCCACCAGGCCGAGCAATGCCAGATTGCCGACACCGGCAGCTACGGCGAGGACCAGCCCGGCGACGACGCCGCCGAGCGCACCGCCGAGCGCGCCGCTGCGCGTCTTGCCGGGCGAGATAGAGGGCGCCAGTTTCGGCCCCCCAACGGCACGGCCAACGAAATAGGCAAGGATATCGGTGGCCCAGACGACCGCAAACAGGAACAGGATGGCAATGAGGCCCGAACGATCGCCATCGCGCAGCAAGGCGAGCGACAGGCCTGGAACCGCGGCATAGGCGAGGCCGCTCGCATCCCATTGTCCGGTCTTGCGAAGCGAGGCGGCTATCGCCGTTGCGGCAACAATGGCCGCCACAAGCGGCAGCAGCCAGGAGGCGGCCAGGCCGCCAATCAAGGCGCCAATGAAGACAACCAGCAGAGCTTCCGGCAGGAAACCCAGGCCCGTGGCCCCGGTCGGGCGCGACATGCGGGTCCATTCATAGAAGATCGCCGCCGATATCACGGCGCACAGCAGCCGGAACGGCAGACCGCCGATCCAGGTCAGACCGAGAGTGATGATGGCGAGCACGATCGCCGAAACGACACGCAGCTGGAGATTGCTCATCCCGCGGCCGGTCGCGAAGCGACGTCCTGGCCTCCAAGTCCGCCGAAACGGCGTTCGCGGCCAGCAAACTCACGCAAAGCCTCGGCAAGGTGCTCGCGGCTGAAGTCGGGCCAGTAGCAAGGCAGGAAGACGAGCTCGCTATAGGCGGCCTGCCACAGGAGGAAATTCGACAGCCGAAGCTCGCCGCTGGTGCGAATGACCAGTTCCGGGTCGGGAATGCCTTGCGTATCAAGCGCAACGGCAAAGCTTTCGGCTGATATCGCCTCGGCGTCGAGTTCGCCACGCGCCACGGCCAAAGCGAGCTTTTGCGCCGTGCGAACGATCTCGTCGCGTCCGCCATAGTTGAAGGCGATCACCAGCGTCAGAGATTCATTTGCGGCCGTCAGCGTTTCGGCCTCGTCGAGCAGTCCCCTGATATCGGGCTGCAGCCCTGCCCGGTCGCCGATGATTCTAACCCGCACACCGCTCTGGTGCAGTTCGGCGAGGTCACGGCGGATGAACATTTTCAGAAGGCCCATCAGGTCGCTGACCTCGGATTTCGGCCGCGACCAGTTCTCCGACGAGAAAGCGTAGACGGTCAGGTAGGAGATGCCGAGCCCGGGTGCTGCGCGCACCGTCTTGCGCAGCGCCTCGACGCCGGCACGATGGCCCGCAAGACGAGGCAAGCCGCGCGCCTTGGCCCAGCGTCCGTTTCCGTCCATGATGATTGCGACATGCGCGGGCGTTGCCATGTTCTCGCTTTCGGGTCAGCCGGAGGCCAAGACCCTAAACCTGCATGATTTCAGCTTCCTTATCGGAAAGCAGGTGGTCGATGGTGCTGATCGTCTCGTCGGTAAGTTTCTGAACCTGGTCCGAGCGCTTGCGCTGATCGTCCTCGCTGATGTCGCCGTCCTTCTCCGCCTTCTTCAGGAAGTCCATGCCGTCGCGGCGCACATGGCGCGCGGCGACCCGGGCGTTCTCGGCGTAGGTGTGCGAGATCTTGACCAGTTCCTTGCGTCGCTGTTCGTTGAGTTCGGGAAGCGGAATCCTGAGGTTGGTGCCGTCCACGATCGGGTTGAAACCCAGATTGGATTCGCGGATCGCGCGGTCGACCGCGCCGACCATCGACTTGTCCCATACCGATACCGAGATCATGCGCGGCTCCGGCACCGAGACGTTGGCGACCTGGTTGATCGGCATGGTGGTGCCATAGGCCTGCACCTGGATCGCATCAAGCAGATTGCTGGAGGCGCGACCGGTCCGCAGCGAAGCCAGATCATGCTTGAACGCGGCGATGGCCCCATCCATGCGCCGCTTGAGATCGTCGTACTCACCACTCATCTTTATCTCCTCGACCCGTCTAATGCGGGCTCACTGCTTCGGGGCCGTCTTCGAATCGGACCTTCGAAAACCGGTTTCCCTTCGGGCCAGGCCGCCGATCAATCGTCCGCGACGACCGTGCAGCGGCCGCCGCCCCTCAAAATATCGCCGAAACCACCTTTTTCGTGGATCGAATAGACGATTATCGGAATGTTGTTTTCGCGCGCAAGTGCAATCGCTGCAGTATCCATGATGGAAAGGCCGCGATTTATGACTTCGCCATGGCTGATGCGCTCGAAACGCGTCGCATTCGGGTCCTTCTTCGGGTCCGCCGAGTAGACGCCGTCGACCTGAGTACCCTTGAACAGTGCGTCGGCGCCGATTTCAGCCGCGCGGAGGGCGGCGGCCGAATCAGTGGTGAAGAACGGATTGCCAGTGCCGCCGGCGAAGATCACCACCTTGCCCTGGTTCATGTAAGCAGTCGCCTGGCGCTGCGAAAAGCTCTCGCAAAGTTCGGGCATGGCGATCGCCGAAAGCACCACGGCGTCGACGCCGATCTTGTTCAACGACGTGCGCAGCGCCAGCGAGTTGATCACCGTGGCAAGCATGCCCATGTGGTCGCCGGTGACACGGTCGCCGCCCTTGGAGGCAACGGCCACGCCGCGAAAGATGTTGCCGCCGCCGATGACGACACCGACCTCGATGCCCAATGCACGCGCCTCGGCGATGTCGCCGGCGATGCGATCCACCACTGAAACGTCGATGCCGAAATGCTGCTCGCCCATCAACGCTTCGCCCGACGCTTTCAACAAGACACGTCGGTAGAGGGGCTTCACCGTCATCTGGGCCTCTTCATTTGCATGTGGCGCGTTCCGGTGGCTACCCTCGCGCAGGCGCCGCCTCGAAACAATGGCGTTCCGATACACGAAGGGCGCCGCGATGTCACGCGGCGCCCAAACGGCAAATTCGCCGGTTTCCTTCCCATCAATCAATTGGTGGACACGCTGGCCGACTCTCCTTCGATAAGCACCGGTGACACGTAGTTGGAGGGCTTGTCGCCGGTTGTCGCGCCGCCGGTGACGCGCGCCTGTATCTGCGAGCCGAAATAGGAAAAGGGAAACGGCGCTGGAGTTCTGCTGACCCTCTCCAGCCGGTCGCGATGCGCTTTCGGAATCTCGAAATCCAGCGCGCCAAGATTGTCCTGCATTTGGCTGAGCGTCGTCGCGCCGAGAATGACGGTCGCGATCCCCGGCTGCGTCGCCACCCAGTTGAGCGCGACCTGAGGCATGCTGCGGCCGATCTCGGATGCGACCTTCTCGAGTTCGGCCACGATAGCCCAGTTGCGTTGCGTGAACTTTTGGAAACCCGGATGTGTCGAGTTGCGAAATCCGTCGAGCCGGCCCGCGTTTCCGGCCTGAGCCGGCCGATACTTGCCGCTCAGCAGTCCGCTGGCCAGCGGGCTCCACACCATGATGCCGGCGCCATGGCGCGTGCCGAATGGCACGAACTCATTCTCGATCGCGCGTTCGGCCAATGAATATTCGAGCTGCAACGCCGAAACCGGCTCATATCCGCGCAATTCGGCGATCGCCTGTGCGCGGCCCGCATACCAGGCGGGCACATCGGAAAGCCCGACATGGCGCACCTTGCCCATCCGAACCAGGTCGTCCAGCGTGCGCACGACCTCCTCGGCCGGGGTCAGCCTGTCCCAGACATGCATGAGATAGAGATCGATATAGTCGGTCCCCAACCGTTTCAGCGAAGCATCTACGGCCCGCATGATGTTCTTGCGGCCATTGCCGCCGGCATTCGGATTGCCGGGCTGCATGTTCATGGTGAACTTGCTGGCAATCACCGCCATGTCGCGCAAGCCGCGCTCGGCGATGAATTCGCCAAGCCAGGCTTCGGCCGTGCCGTCTGTGTAGAGATCCGCCGTGTCGAAGAAATTGCCGCCCGCCTCGACATAGGCGTCGAACATCGCCCGCGCCGTATCCCTGTCGGCTCCCCAGCCCCATTCCGTGCCGAAAGTCATCGTGCCCAGCGCCAGCCGGCTGACCCTGAGGCCGCTGTTGCCAAGAGTGTAGTAGGTCATGGTCATAATCGTCTTCCAATGCTTGGTGACAGATGCCCGAGCGTCACTGGCCCGGAGTGGTCTTGACCCAGGGATTGCCGCGCTCGTGTGTCATGCGGAACGCAAAGCCATCGACCTTCCAGCCATCCGCAAAACGCGTCAGGTGATGCTCATAGGTGCCCCAGACCTCCCAAAGCGGGTCGCCATTGCCTTCCATCCGGTTCCAGGCATAGCCGGTCGACAGGACAGTCGCCGTGTCCGCCTCGAGAACGACCTGGTGATTGGTGCGCAGATGCAGGCTTGTCTTGCTGCCCTTGAGGTTTGCCGCCCAGGCGCCAATCAGGGC
>NZ_RZPW01001270.1:0-915 GCF_003998455.1 Mesorhizobium sp. M7A.F.Ca.CA.001.08.2.1
ATGCTCATGTCGGCAAGGAGAACGGTACGCCCGTCACGCTCCTTGCGCGAGCGAACCGTCAGCGCTTCGCAAAGCGGCAGGAATTGCGGATAGGATTCAACATCGGCGACCAAAGCGAACATCTGCTCGGGTGTATGGGATACGCGTCGGGTAGCTTCGAATTTTGGCATGAAACCGGCTGATTAAGCTGATTTCTTGAGAATCGCTTCCCGTGCCGCACGCAGCTTGGCGAAATCGTCGCCGGCGTGATGCGATGAACGCGTCAGCGGGCTGGACGCCACCAGCAGGAAACCCTTGGTCCGGCCGATCGTCTCAAAGGATTTGAACTCCTCCGGCGTAACAAAGCGGATCACCGGGTGGTGCTTCTTCGACGGCTGCAGATACTGGCCTATGGTCATGAAGTCGACATTGGCCGAACGCAGATCGTCCATCAACTGCAGGATTTCATTCCGTTCTTCGCCCAGCCCCACCATGATGCCGGACTTGGTGAAGATCGACGGATCAAGCTCCTTGACCCGCTGCAACAGCCGGATCGAATGGAAATAGCGGGCGCCCGGACGAACCGTCAGATAGTTCGACGGAACGGTTTCGAGATTGTGGTTGAAGACGTCGGGTTTGGCCGCCACGACGATCTCCAGCGCGCCGTCCTTGCGCAGGAAGTCGGGCGTCAGAATTTCGATCGTCGTCAGCGGCGTCGCCGCCCGGATGGCGCGGATGACCTCGGCGAAATGCTGCGCACCGCCATCGGCGAGGTCGTCGCGGTCGACCGAGGTGATGACGACATGGGTAAGGCCCATCTGCTTGACCGCATGCGCGACGCGGGCCGGTTCATCCGGGTCAAGAGCGGTTGGAATGCCCGTGGCGACGTTGCAGAAGGCGCAGGCGCGGGTGCAGATCTCGCCCATGATCATGAAG
>NZ_RZPW01001271.1:0-915 GCF_003998455.1 Mesorhizobium sp. M7A.F.Ca.CA.001.08.2.1
ATGCGGAGCGGATCTTCGTCATGCATCGCGGCCGGCTGGCCGCCGCCGGATCGCCGCGGGACGTGCTGAGCGATGATCTGATCGAGAAAGTGTTCGACTGCCGGCTCAGGGTCGGCGTGCTGCCGGCGGGCAATATGCCGTTCGTGCTGCCGCAGTCGGCGGTCTATTGATATTCAGGTGAGGCCGGGCCTGCGAATGGCGGTTTCCTGCGCTTCCCCCGCCAATTGTCGAAGTCGGCGCCGCCCCTCATTGCCCTGCCGGGCATTTCTCTCCGTAGAACGGGGAGAAATACGCTAGGCAGCCGGGGCGCGGCGCTCCATCAGCATGTCGATGCCGAGCAGGTTGCGTACATTCGGCCGCGCCGCTACCAGATCGGCGATCGTATGGCGGGCGAGCACTGCGAAAAACGCATTCAGGGCCTCGCGCAGCGCCGAGTTCAGCGCGCAGCTGTCGACGAGCGGGCATTCGGCGGCATCGTTCTCGAAGCATTCGGCCATGGCGAAGCTCTCTTCCGTCACGCGCACGACATCGAACAGGCTGATGGCTTCGGCCGCCCGGCCAAGTTTGACGCCGCCATTCCTGCCACGCACAGTCTGGACGAGGCCGTGCTCGACCAGCGGCTGCAGGATCTTGAACAGGAAAAGCTCCGACACCGAATAGGCGGCCGCGATCTCGGGAATACGGCTCAATCGGTCGTCATTTGCCGCGCAATACATCAAGATGCGCATGGCATAGTTGGTCTGGCGCGTAAGCCGCATATTGTCCTCACAAGGCACTGGGGCGGTGCAACCCACGCCAGATCTGGAAATTTTGCTGATGCGGCTTTGACCCGAAATTCCGGATTCGCCACATTGGCCCAGGCGGAATATGGCCTATACCTTGGAATAATTCCAGACTAGCTGGGCGCGATAGATG
>NZ_RZPW01001272.1:0-912 GCF_003998455.1 Mesorhizobium sp. M7A.F.Ca.CA.001.08.2.1
AAGGCCCGTCGTCGCCTGGCCGGGGTAAAGCGAGGCGCCGGAGGGATCGCGGTTGACGTCGATGACGGTGCGGGAGATCGCGGTGTGCACCACCGTCGCCCCGAGGCCGGCGGCAAAGTCATAGAGATTATCGATCCACCAATCGCAGTCGCGGCGGCCGAGCCAGGGTGAGACCAGCCGATTCTCAAGGCCGGCGAGGTCGATGCCGGTGTGTGGTATCGACACCAGCAACGGGGCTGTGCCGGGCGTGACCGTCAGCCAGGGCGCGCTTGCCATCACACCGCTCCGGAAATCGACGGCAGAGCCACACCGCCGGCGGCCTCGATGGCCGCACCGCCGCGCACCATGGCGATGGCTTTTTCCATATCGGGGTGGAAATGGCGGTCATTGTCGAGATGCGGCACTTCGGCCCGCACCAGCCTGCGCACCGCCTCCAGGGCGTCGCTCGAGGCCAGCGGCGCGTGGAAATCGCAGCCTTGGGCCGCGGCCAGCAGTTCGATGCCGATCACCGCGGTGGCGTTCTCGACCATGCCGATCAGCCGGCGCGCGCCGTGCGCGGCCATCGAAACATGGTCCTCCTGATTGGCCGAGGTGGGGATCGAATCGACTGATGCCGGATAGGCTTTCTGCTTGTTTTCGGAAACGAGCGCCGCCGCCGTCACCTGCGGGATCATGAAGCCGGAGTTCAGGCCGGGCTTGGGCGTCAGGAAGGCCGGCATGCCGGAAAGTGCCGGATCGACAAGCATGGCGATGCGGCGCTCCGACAGCGAGCCGATCTCGCAGACGGCGAGCGCGATCATGTCGGCGGCGAAGGCCACCGGCTCGGCGTGGAAATTGCCGCCGGAAAGCGCGGTGTCATCCTCGGCGAAGATCAGCGGATTGTCGGTGACGCCGTTGGCTTCGGTGCCCAGC
>NZ_RZPW01001273.1:0-910 GCF_003998455.1 Mesorhizobium sp. M7A.F.Ca.CA.001.08.2.1
CCAGAAAGCTGGATGCGCATGACGACAGCGTTGAGGCCGCCAAGACCAAGGAACACGAAAGCGGTGATCAAATAGCGTCGTGCGATCACCTTGTGATCGACGCTCGACAAGGCTCCGACGATACCGGATGGCGTCCGCCAGGTGCGCTCGAGCCAGCGATGCAGGCCGGCATCATCCATGCCGGTGTCGCGCGGTCCGTCATGCTCGGGCGCGATGTCGCCTTTTGCAGATACCTTGCGCTCCGGCGGCAGGTCGCGTTGGCTTGTGAGATCCGCGCTGCTCATTTCAGACCCTCGAGATAGGCGATCACGGCATTGAGCTCATCGCCGCTGAGCTCCACCACCGGCATGTGGGAGCCGGGCTTGATGCCTTGCGGGTCGGCTATCCAGGCGGCGAGATTGCCGCGGCTCATCGTCAAGGTCCCGGCAGCGAGCGTCTGCCGGCTGGCTATGTGGGTGAGATCGGGAGCCACCGTTCCGCCGGCCGGCGTCCCCCCGATCCTGTGACACATCACGCAGGGGCGTTTGAGGAACAGGTCCGCACCGACCTTGGCTTCGCCGCTCGCCGGCGCGCCGGCCGGCTGCAACTGGTCGTTCAGCCAGGCATCGAATTTCGGGCGCGGCTCGGCGATGATGAAGGTGCCCATGTTGGCGTGCTGCGCACCGCAGAATTCAGCGCATTGACCACGGTAGACGCCTGGCTTGTCCGCCTTGATATCCAGGACGTTCATGTGGCCCGGGATAAGGTCGAGCTTGCCGGCCAAGCTTGGGATCCAGAAGGAATGGATCACATCGGTCGAGGTCAAAAGCAGCCGCACCGGCTCGCCGGCAGGGATATGAATCTCGTTTGCCGTCGTCAGGATGCGGCTCGGCGTAGCATCCTCGTAGCGCACCTCCCACCACCACTGGTG
>NZ_RZPW01001274.1:0-908 GCF_003998455.1 Mesorhizobium sp. M7A.F.Ca.CA.001.08.2.1
GGAAAGCGCCGGCAGCGCCAGACCGGCGGTCAGCATTGCTGCATATTTTGACTGGCGCGCGGTGGCGAAAAACACGGCCCGAAATTTGCCGGCCATTGGCGGAATCCCGTTGATGGATATCCGGCATTTTAACGATCAAGGGTAAAGGAAAACTCAGCGTCCGCGTTCATGCCTGCGGCCGAATTGCGGCACGCGGCCTGGATCAGCCATGATCACTGGCAGAACGTTCCGCCATGACGGCGCGGTTCGAGATCGAGATGGAAATGCAGGGAATGATCGGCGTCGGCGCCTGGGCCGAGCACCGTCTTGAAGGGTCCGCAGGCGGCCTTGCGAACATTGTTGAGGAATTTGGCGTCTTTCTCCGGCGGCGCCGGGCCGACCTCGATCTTCTTGCCGTCCGACAGCGTGAAGCTGGCGATGTCGAGCGCGTTGCCGAACGCGTGTTCCGACAGTTTTCGTGTGCCGTTGCGTGGCCGGCAGACAAAAGCCGATGCCTGGCCGATCGATTTCAGGTCCGCACCGAATTCGGCTTTCGCCGCCGGCTGGATGACATCGGCGGCAAAATGCGCCGTTGCCTCGGCCATCTTGCAGTTGAGCTCGGTTCCGGGGGCAATCGCGATCGACTTTCCAAGGGTCTTCAGCACGATGGGGTAGGGAATCGAACAGCCGATTTCGGTCTGGCTTTCCGCCTTGTGCTCTTCGAATTCGACGCCGAGCGTCTTTAGCCGTTCGCGGCATGCGACTTCCTCGGCCGGCATTTTTTCATCTGGCACGTCGGCCGAGCGCGGATCGGGCAGCATCTTCTCCTCGTCCGCGTCCGCCGGCTTTTGCGGTGGCTGCGGGGCGACGGTTGGCGGCTGGGCCTCGGGTTCTGCAATGTCAGGCTTTCGTGTCGGCGTTGGCGCGAC
>NZ_RZPW01001275.1:0-906 GCF_003998455.1 Mesorhizobium sp. M7A.F.Ca.CA.001.08.2.1
CGACCTGCTTACAGGGCTGCACAGTCGCGGCCATTTCAACAGTCGTTTGGCTGATGCGCTGACACTGCTGCCCGCGACGGGCGAGCAGCTCGCGATCCTCTATCTTGACCTCGACCGGTTCAAGCAGGTCAATGACAGCTTTGGCCACCCTGCCGGTGACGAGTTGCTCAGGGAGTTCGCAGACCGGCTGAGGCGGCTGACCCTGGAGGTGGACACGGTGGCGCGCCTGGGCGGTGACGAATTCATTATCATCCAGCGCGCGGTCGCAGGCGAGAATGAGGTCAAAACATTGTGCGAGCACTTGATCGAGTCCGCGCGCCGGCCGTTCGAGGTCGCCGGAGTTCAGGTTTTTGTCGGGGTGAGCGTCGGCGTAGCTCTTGCTCCCAGGGACGGGGTGGACCAGGTCGAGTTGGTGCGGAAAGCCGACCTCGCCCTGTATCACGCCAAAGCCGGCGGTCGCAGCGGCTATGCTCTGTTTGAACCCGAGATGGACCAGACGCTGGCAAAGCGTAAGGGTCTCGAACAGGACCTGCGCAAGGCGCTGCAAACGCCCGGCCACATCCGGGTGCATTATCAGCCGCTTTACACCGCCGACAAGTCGAAGCCCTCGCGCGCTGGTCGCACGCAGAGCGCGGTTGGGTCGCCCCTGACTTGTTCGTACCATTGGCAGAGGAAACGGGGCTCATCGAAGTTCTAGGCGAGCTGGTTCTGCGCCAGGCCTGCCTTGACGCGGTGCATTGGCCGATCGAGACCCTGGCAGTGAACGTATCGGGGTTGCAGCTGAACAATCCGAGCTTTGCCATGAAAGTGACGAGCATCTTGTTGGAAACGCAAATGGATCCACGGCGGCTCGAGCTGGAGGTTACGGAAAGCACGCTCTCCCAGCGCCCCACCGAATGCCAGCAG
>NZ_RZPW01001276.1:0-906 GCF_003998455.1 Mesorhizobium sp. M7A.F.Ca.CA.001.08.2.1
ATATGATCTTCGACCATCGCACCTATACCGCCCGCCCCAACAAGCTGTCGCATTTCCTCAAACTCTACGAGGACGTCGGCCTGCCGATGCAGCGGCATTATTTGGGCGAGCCCTTCGGCTTCTTCCAGACGCATATCGGCGACCTCTCGCGCACCGTGCATTTGTGGAAATATGAGAGCCTTGCCGATCGAGAGGACCGGCGCGACCGCATGGAGGCCGATCCCGAATGGCAGGCCTATCGGCGCAAGGTGATCGAGACCGACTATCTTCTCGACATGCGCAACCAGATCCTCAAACCCGTCTCCTTCTTCAATCCTGGAAAGTAAGATGGACCTGATTTTCTCTGCCGAGGGGCGCAGCTGGCCGCTGCGCCTGACTGGCGATGCCGAGCGCACGCGCCGCGCGCTGCTCTCGGCCTTGCCCATGCGCCTGCAACTGCACACGCCGAAGATCGCCGGCAGCCACATCTATTGGCATGCTCCCTTCGTCGAGGATATCGAGGGTGCTACGCATGTGCTTTCCGCGACCGCCGGCGCCTTCATCTACTGGCCGGTGCGGCAGTTCCTCGAAATCACCTTCGCGCCGCTCCAGGCGGAAAATGCCGAGATCACCGTCCTCGGCCATCTCGACGCTCCGGTGGAAGGCATTGCCGAGCTTGCCGCGGCACTGAAGCGGGACCAGGGTCGCCGTGTCCTGGAAGGCACGCTTGTCCGGTCGGATGGCGGCGTGTCCGAGCCTTCGCCGCCATCGTCGCTGCCACAGGATATCATTGCCGCTCGCAAGGCGCTGTGGGTGTCCTGTCCCGCCGACATCAGCCGGGTCACCGCGTCACGCGCCATCATGCACCCGGCAGGTCCCGTCTTCACCGCAGAATCGGAAGCGCGGGTGCTGCACGAACTCCTATGG
>NZ_RZPW01001277.1:0-900 GCF_003998455.1 Mesorhizobium sp. M7A.F.Ca.CA.001.08.2.1
TCTTCTCGTCGCGCCCGGACAGGGTGTGCCGCATCGGCCGGAATGTGGCGCGGTAGATCTCGATGTCGGAAAAGCGTTTGACGGCGTCGTCCTCCGACAGGCCGACAGTGCCGATCTCGGGCTGTGAAAAGACGGCGGTCGCGATCGTCTCGTGATCGGGTGCGGTCGGATTTCCCTTGAAGGCGGTTTCGATGAAGCACATCGCCTCATGGATCGCCACCGGCGTCAACTGCACGCGGTTGGTGACGTCGCCGATTGCCCAGATGTTGTCGATGTTGGTGCGGGAATATTGGTCGACGGCGATGGCGCCGGTCTTGGTCATCTCCAGTCCGATGCCTTCCAGGCCCATATTCTCGGTGTTGGGAATGCGGCCGATGGCCAGCATCACCTGGTCGACGGTCAGCACCTCGCCGCCGCTGACCAGCGCATCGAGCCGGCCGTCCGGCCGCTTGCGGATCCATTCGGACACGGAATGGCAGAGGATCCTTATCCCCTTCTTTTCCATCGTTTCGTGCAGCATGCGCCGCAGGTCCATGTCGAACCGGCTGAGGATCTCCTTGCCGCGATAGACCAGCGTGGTGTCGACGCCGAGACCGTGAAAAATGTTGGCGAACTCGACGGCGATGTAACCGCCGCCCTCGATCATGATCGCCCTGGGCAATTCCTTGAGGTCGAAAGCCTCGTTGGAAAAGATGCAATGTTCGTGGCCGGGCAGCGCCGGATGCGCCGCCGGGCGGCCGCCGGTGGCAATCAGAATCTGGTCTGCTGTGACGGTGCGATCCTCACCCAGGAGATGCACGACATGCGGATCGACGATCATGGCGCGCGAGTGGAAGGTCTCGCCCCCGGCGCCCTCGACGTTCCTGACGTAGATCGCCTCCAGCCGGCTGCTCTCGCGAT
>NZ_RZPW01001278.1:0-896 GCF_003998455.1 Mesorhizobium sp. M7A.F.Ca.CA.001.08.2.1
TTCCAGCAGAGGTGCTGGGCGCAGGTTGACCCCGTCCAGGTGCAGTAGATCGAAGGCGACGAAGATAATCCGATCCGGCGCCCATCGCATCGCGGACCGCAGCGAATGGAAATCCGACACGCCCTTCCCGTTGAGGACGATTGCCTCGCCGTCGAGGATTGCCGACTTGGGGGAAAGGGTTGCCGCCACCTCGACTATCGTCTTGTACGTCGATGACCAGTCGTAGCCCCTTCGGGTGATCGCTCGGGCCGTGCCGTCCTCGATTATGATTTGCGTCCGGTAGCCATCGTACTTGATTTCGTGAATCCAGTTGTCCCCTGTCGGCGGCACCTCGACAAGCGTGGGGAACATTGGCCGGATGAACTTCAACATACGCGAACTCGGACTGACCGAGGTTAAATTAGATTAAGCTAAAATGGTTGCAAAGGGATGACACGCGCAGAACCCGACGCGTTGGCCAAGCACGACGGGTCGCAATTAGGGCGGCTACATCCTGAGAATCGACCGCCACTGTGCCAATAAGAATAGTTCCGGCTGTTCGAAGATCGTACTGCGCGAACTAGTCCATGAGGTTTAATTGCTGCGCTGTCGTTTTGCGAGTAGCGTAAAGTTTGGGCACTAGGCCCACCCTCGTGCCCAGATTGGTCGGCACGGTTCTGTCACCGTCGCTTGGTATCTGACCGTGTCGACCACCATCCTGTGGCGTGCCAACCCCGCCCGCCAGGCCGGCGTCCATCTCCGAAGCACCCCGCCAAAGGGCGCCGGCCACTTTGAGATATCGTTGATCGCCGCTCCCGCTCTTGCTACGTTCACGCCATGGGATGGACGTTTGGTTCATTGATCGAAAGCGGCATGCGGGTGACGGCGCATTGCGCCCGCTGCAATCATTCCCGCAC
>NZ_RZPW01001279.1:0-894 GCF_003998455.1 Mesorhizobium sp. M7A.F.Ca.CA.001.08.2.1
GGCAAGAACGTCGCCATGATCGCAGATATTCCGCACGGCACGCCGCGAGACGCAGGACTTGGTATCGTTCTCCTGGCTCGCCTCTCGGGCCGGCCGCTTGTGCCCGTCGCCATCACCACCAGCCGCCGCAAGGTGCTGGAGAAGAGCTGGGACAAGACCACCATCAACCTGCCGTTCGGCCGTTCGTCGATCGTCATCGGCCAGCCGATCTTCGTGGCGGCCGGCGCCGATGACGCCGAAATGGAGCGCAAGCGCCAGGAAGTGACGACAGCGCTCAATGCCGCGACCGCCGAGGCTTACCGTCTCGTGGATGCTCCGCGATGAGCGGCCGCTGGGCACGGGCCATGCTGTCGGCTTACCGATTCGCGGGTGCGGCAGCCTATCCGCTGGTCGGGCCCTACGTTGCCTGGCGCACCTCGCGCGGCAAGGAAGACCGCTACCGCCGCCGCGAGCGCTATGGCGTCGCCGGCCGCGCGCGCCCCGACGGGCCGGTGATCTGGATCCATGCCGCGAGCGTCGGCGAGACCATAGCCGTCGTGCCGCTGGTCGAAAGCATTCTCGACTACGGCGTCAACATCGTGCTGACGACCGGCACGGTCACCTCGGCGCAGGTCGCCGACGAGCGGCTCGGTGACCGCATCATCCATCAATATGTACCGCTCGACCTCAAGCCGGCGGTCAGCCGGTTCCTCGATCACTGGCAGCCGGATCTGGCAATCATCGCCGAATCCGAGATCTGGCCGATGACCATCCTCGAGCTTGGCGCGCGACGCGTGCCGCAGGTGCTGGTCAATGGCAGGCTGTCCGACCGCTCGTTCAAATCGTGGAAGAAACGCGCCAACAGCGCCTCGGCGATGTTGGCGCGTTTCTTCCACGATTTGAACGAGCGGTCGG
>NZ_RZPW01000127.1:0-10641 GCF_003998455.1 Mesorhizobium sp. M7A.F.Ca.CA.001.08.2.1
ATGCGTTGATCAACAATGCCGGCATTGCCGGGCCGACCGGCGGTGTCGACGAGATCGATCCGGCCGATTGGCGGCGCTGTATCGACATCTGCCTGACCGGCCAATTCCTGTGCGCCCGTCGCGCCGTGCCGCTGATCAAGGCGGCGGGCGGCGGCTCGATCGTCTCGATGTCGTCGGCCGCCGGCCGCCATGGCTACGCCTTCCGCACACCCTATTCGGCGGCCAAGTTCGGTGTCATCGGTTTCACGCAAAGCTTGGCCAAAGAGCTCGGGCCGCACGCCATCAGGGTCAACGCCATCCTGCCCGGCATCATCGAGGGCCCCCGCATCGAAGGTGTTATCTCGGCGCGCGCCAAGCAGGTCGGTATCAGCCACGAGGAGATGACCGGACGCTATCTGCAGAACATCTCGCTGCGCCGCATGACCAGCCCTTATGATGTCGCGTCGATGGTCGCCTTCCTGCTCTCCGATGCGGGGATCAACATTTCCGGCCAATCGCTCGGCGTCGACGGCAACGTCGAAACACTTTGAGGAACAAACCATGGCCAATGTCGCGATCGTCGGAAGCGGGTTCATCGGGCGGGCCTGGGCGATCAGCTTCGCCCGCGCCGGCCATGACGTGCGGATGTGGGACCAGTCGCCCACTGCCACAGGTGGAGCCCGCGACTACATTGCCGGCGTGCTCGGCGATCTCGCCGCGAACGATCTTCTGCGGGGACAGCAAGCCGGTGAGGTTCTTGACCGTATCTCCGTTGTCGCCGAGCTTGAAGAGGCGTTGGCAGGTGCCGTGCATATCCAGGAGAACACGCCCGAGAATCTCGAGGTGAAGCGCAAGGTGTTCTCCTTGATCGACACGCTTGCCGATCCGCAAACAGTCATCGCCAGTTCCACCTCGGCGCTGTTGCCGTCGAAATTCACCGACCATCTGCAAGGGCGGCAGCGCTGCCTGGTCGTGCATCCGATCAACCCGCCCTATCTCATTCCGGCGGCCGAAATCGTGCCGGCGCCGTGGACCTCGGCCGAGACGGTCGAGAGAACCCGCGCCTTCCTCGTCGACGCCGGCCACGCGCCACTGGACATGCAGCACGAGCTTGACGGCTTCATCATGAATCGCCTGCAAGGCGCATTGCTTGAGGAAGCTTTCCGGCTTGTCGCCGATGGCTACGCCAGTGTCGAGGATGTCGACATCGGCATCCGCGACGGGCTGGCGCTGCGCTGGTCGTTCATGGGGCCGTTCGAGACCATCGATCTCAATGCACCCGGCGGCGTGCGCGACTATGTCGAGCGCTATCAGGGCATCTATTCCAACATCTTTCCCCAGACGCAGCGGCGCGTCGACTGGGCCGGCAAGGTCATCGACACGGTCGAGGCTGATCGCCGCAAGCGACTGCCACAGCAAAGCCTAGGCGACCGGCAGGTGTGGCGTGACCGCCGGCTCATGGCGCTCGCCGCCCACAAGAGAAAATCGGATCAGGAGTTTGGAGAATGACGCAAACCAGTCGCAAGCCGGGACCTGCACGGACCAGGGGCAAGGTCATCATCACCTGCGCGGTGACGGGCGCCATCCACACGCCGACCATGTCGCCCTATCTGCCGATCACGCCCGACCAGATCGCTTCGGAGGCGATCGCGGCGGCGGAAGCCGGTGCCGCGATCCTGCATCTGCATGCCCGCGATCCGGAAACCGGCAAGCCCGACCAGACGCCGGAGGCCTTCGCCCGCTTCCTGCCGCGCGTCAAGCAAGGCACCAACGCCGCCATCAACATCACCACCGGTGGCAGCCCCTACATGAAGGTCGAGGAGCGCGTGCGCCCGGCCGCCCAGTTCAAGCCGGAAGTCGCCTCGCTCAACATGGGCTCGATCAATTTCGGGCTCTATCACCTGGCCGACAAATACGAGACCTTCAAGTTCGATTGGGAAAAGCCGCATCTGGAAGCGACGCGCGACCTCGTCTTCCGCAACTCATTCAAGGACATCGAGTACATTCTGGCGACCTGCTACGACAACGGCACGCGCTTCGAGTTCGAGTGCTACGACATCGCCCATCTGTACAACCTTTCCCACTTCGCCGACCGTGGGCTGGTGAAGCCGCCTTTCTTCGTGCAGTCGGTGTTCGGGCTGCTCGGCGGCATCGGCACGCATCCAGAAGACGTTGCCCATATGAAGCGCACTGCCGACCGGCTGTTCGGCGACCAGTTCCGGTGGTCGGTACTGGGCGCCGGCGCCAGCCAACTGCGCATCGCCGCGCAATCGGCGGCCCTTGGCGGCAACATCCGCGTCGGGCTGGAGGACAGTCTGTGGGCGGGCAAGGGCAAGCTTGCCAAGTCGAACGCCGAGCAGGTCTTGCTGGCCCGCAAGATCATCGAAGGACTCGGCATGGAGGTGGCGACGCCCGACGAGGCACGCGAAATCCTGTCATTGAAAGGCGGGGACAAGGTCGCTTTCTGAGGCGGCCCGAGCAATCGCCGCGAGACGCAAAACGGAGGAGGACGGCATGAAGATCGAAGTCGTGGTGGACGTGAAGACCACACTGGGCGAAGGACCGCTGTGGGACGTCGAACAGGAACGACTCTACTGGATCGACAGCTTCGACGGGCGCGTGTTTCGGGCGACCGCCGACGGGCGCGAGATCCGGTCATGGGACGTGCCGATGAAGATCGGCTCAATGGCGCTGCGCAAGGACGGCGGCGGCGCTGTCGTCTCGCTGCAGCGCGGCTTCCATCTGCTCGATTTCGCCACCGGCGAGGTGACGCTGATCCACGATCCCGAGCCGGACAAGCCGATGAACCGGCTCAACGACGGCAAGGTCGACCGGCGCGGCCGTTTCTTCGCCGGCTCCATGGATACGATGGAAGAGGGGCCGTCCGGCGGTCTCTACAGGCTCGATCCGGATTTTTCCGTCACCCGGATCGATTCCGGCATCATCTGCTCCAACGGTCCATGCTGGAGCCCCGACGACCGCACCTTCTATTTCGCCGATACCTGGACCGGCGAGATATGGGCCTACGACTACGATATCGCCACCGGTGCCGCCACCAACAGGCGTACCTTCGTGCGCGTCGACACCAGCCGAGGCGGTGCGGCGGACGGCTCGACCGTCGACGCCGAGGGCTATCTCTGGAATGCGCTGGTCTATGACGGAAGGCTGGTGCGCTACGCGCCCGATGGCAGCATCGATCGCATCATCGACATGCCGGTCAAGAAGATCACCAGCGTCATGTTCGGCGGACCGAAGCTCGACACCCTCTACGTCACCTCGATGGCCAAGCCGCCGCTGCCGCGTTTTCCCGGCGACGGCGTTTTGCGCGGCAGCCTGTTCGCCATCACGGGCCTTGGCATCAAAGGCGTTGCGGAACCGCGCTTCGGCGGCTGACGCCAGGCAAGCGAAGCGCCCGTAGCATACGCGGATCAGGCCTTGGCGCGCAGGAATCCCTCATTAAGAATGTGGCAGCACGTCCGTGGCGTCTGCTCTTCACCCAATGGCACAATGAGCGGTCGACGGATCATTGGCCAAAGAGGTCCGGGCGGGCCACGTTGAGCCGTTGAACCGTGCGAAGCACTTCGCGCAAATGCGCCGCCATACGCGCGCCTGCCTGCTTTGCCTCGCCGGTCTCCACGGCCTCGAAGATCGCCACATGCTGAGCGAGCAGCGTTTCGAGGTGGCCGGGCTCTGGCAGGCTCAGATAGCGCACACGGTCCATCTGCAGCTTGACCACCTGGATCACCCGCCAGCTCTTGGGCAGGCCGGCCTCTTCGCAAAGGCTGCGATGGAAGCCCTCGTCGAGCTCGAGAAAAAGCTCGCGGTCGCCCTCGGCCACTGCCTTGGCCTGCTGGGCAAGGTTCACCCTGCCTGCCGCGATGAAGGCGCTCGAACCGTGGCCGGCCAGCTTCTGCACGACGGAGACTTCGAGTGCCTCGCGAATGAACTGCGCTTCCTCGACGTCACTTAGGCGGATCGGCGCGACGAAGCTGCCGCGTTGCGGCAGGATGTCGATCAGCCCTTCATCGGCAAGCCGGATCAGCGCCTCGCGCACCGGTGTACGGCTGACACCGAGCTGCTGGGCAAGGTCCTGTTCGCTGAGCGCCTCCGACGGCAACATCGCCAGCGTCGTGATGGCGCGGCGCAGGCGCTCGTAGATCTGCGGCGAGATCGGCATGCGATTGTTGACCGGCTCCAGCACCCGCGAGGGTTCGCGCTGACCGGCGTTCTTCGGCCTGGCAGCACTGCCTAAAAATCTGGTCGCCCCCGAAAGCTTGGTCCCCATGACGAATCCGTTGCTGTGAATGGCGCTGCACTGCTCCGGTCATGACACTGCGCACGTCCCAACTCAAGCGGCAAGCAGGATTGAAGCTCTGTTGACATACTACCATGGTAGTGTGTATGACGCCAGAAGGCTAGGGGAGAGGAGCCGGTATGAAGATCACGGACATCAAGGCGACCACCATCACCGTTCCGCTGGAAGCAGCCTTGCGGCACAGCAACGGTACGCATTGGGGACGCTTTGTCCGGACCGTGGTCGAGGTCGAGACCGATGAGGGCATTGTTGGGCTCGGCGAGATGGGCGGCGGTGGTGCCGGAGCGGAACTCGCCTTCGCCGGCCTGAAATCTTACCTGGTCGGCCATGACCCTTTCGATCTCAACCGCATGCGCTACGCCATCTGCAATCCGACGGCGTCGCTCTACAACAACCGCACGCAGCTCCACGCAGCGCTGGAATTCGCCTGTCTCGACATCATCGGCAAGAAGCTCGGCGTGCCGGTTTACCAATTGCTTGGCGGGCGCGTACGCGACCGGATCGGCTTCGCCTCCTATCTGTTCTTCCGTTATGCCGACCGCCGCAGCGGCAGGGGCGAGGTCCGCACCATCGATCAATTGCTCAAGCATGCCCGCGCGCTCAAGGCCGAACATGGTTTTCACGCCCACAAGCTCAAGGCCGGCGTGTTTCACCCCGACTATGAGCTGGAGTGTTTCAGGGCGCTCGCCGCCGAATTTCCTGCCGATACGCTGCGCTATGATCCGAACGCGGCGCTGTCGGTCGAAGAGGCGCTGCGTTTCGGCCAGGCCATCTCCGATCTCAGGAACGACTACTTCGAGGATCCGACCTGGGGCCTTGCCGGCATGCGCCGCTTGCGCGAGAAGCTCTCCATCCCGCTGGCCACCAACACCATCGTCATCGATTTCGAACAGCTCGCCACCAATGTGCGCGACCCTGCGGTTGACGTGATCCTGCTCGACACCACTTTCTGGGGCGGCATCCGCGCCTGCGTGCGCGCGGCGCAGATCTGCGACACGTTCGGCCTCGGCATTGCCGTGCATTCCTCTGGCGAACTCGGCATCCAGCTCGCCACCATGCTGCATCTTGGCGCTGTGCTGCCCAACCTCGTCTTCACCGCCGACGCGCATTACCACCACCTTGCCGACGACATCATCGTCGGCGGCAAGATGCGCTATGAGAATGGTGCGATCGCGGTGCCGGAGGCACCGGGCCTCGGTGTCGAGCTCGATCGCGACAAACTCGCAACCTATGCCGAGCTCTATCGCTCGCTGGGCGGCTACGCCTACGACCGCGATCCTGGCCGTCCGGGCTGGTATCCGCTGCTGCCCAACACCAGTTTCGCCGACCATTTGAACGATGCCGTGCCCGATCTCGGGCTGGGCTGACATTTTTCGTTCGAAAGGATCGGCGGGAGGACGCTATGACTTTCAACCGGAGGAGAACAACAATGAGCAGGACCACAGCCTTATTCGTTGCAGCCATGCTCGGCTGCACCAGCTTTGCAGCGCTGGACGCGCGCGCCGATGACGGCGTCGCCAAGGGCGACACTTCGGCCAAGAAGATCGCCTTCAGCAATTCCTACGCCGGCAATTCCTTCCGCCAGGTGATGATAAAGAGCTTCGAGGAAATGGGCGCCAAGGCCGTGGCCGACAAGCAGGTCGCCGCAACAGCCGTCGTCAGCTCGAACAATTCGGTGACCGAACAGGCCAGCCAGATCGAGAACCTGATCCTGCAGGGCTACGACGCGATCATCGTCCTTGCCGGCTCCGACACCGCACTCAACGGCGCCATCAAGGATGCCTGCAATGCCGGTATCACGGTCGTTGCCTTCGCCAGCGGCGTCACCGAGCCTTGCGCCTATGTCGTCGACTACAACCTTGACTCCTATGCCAAGGCAGAACTGGATTTCATCTCCAGCAAGCTCGGCGACAAACCGGCCAACATCTTCGAGATCCGCGGTATGGCCGGCGACGGTTTCGACAAGCGCCTGCATGAGGGCGTCGAGAAGGCGATGAAGGCGCACGCCAGCTACAAGGCTGTCGGCGAGGTCTATGGCCAGTGGACGGCGACCGTCGCGCAAAAGGAAGTGTCGGGCATCCTGCCGTCGCTGCCTCAGGTCGATGCGGTGCTGACGCAGGGCGGCGACGGCTATGGCGCGGCGCAGGCATTCAAGGCCGCCAACCGGCCGCTGCCGATCATCATCATGGGCAACCGCCAGGACGAATTGGCGCTGTGGAAGCAGGAGCATGACGCCAGCGGCTACGAAACCTTCTCGCTGGGTGCCACGCCCAGCGTCTCCCAGGTCGCGTTCTGGGTCGCGCAGCAGATTCTGGCCGGCAAGCAGGTGCCGAAATTCGTCGAGGTGCCGCTCTTGCAGATCAATCAGCCTGACCTTGACGCCTGGCTGAAGACGGTTCCCGCAGGCGGCGTCGTCAATGCTGAATATCCGCAAGAGCTGGTGGCCAGGATCATCGACGCCAACGCTAAGAAAGAGCCTCTGCCGGGCGTTCCCGCGCCGAAATGAGCAGCATGGCCGAATGATGAACGATCCCACGTCGTCCAAAAAGGACGCAGCAGAGACAGGCGATGCCGACAGCGCCCTTATCGAGGTGCGCGATGTCCGCAAGCACTATGATGCCGTGCATGCCCTGGGCGGCGTGGATTTTCATCTCAAACCCGGTGAGGTCGTTGGCCTCGTCGGCCACAATGGCGCTGGCAAGTCGACGCTGATGAACGTGCTTGCCGGCACCGTCGAGCGCAGCGGTGGCAGCTTTCGCCTCGGCGGGTGTGAGATCGGTGCCTGGAGTGCGGCCAGCGCCCAGCAGGCCGGGCTGCGCTGCATCTTCCAGGAACTGTCGCTCTGCGCCAATTTGACGTCGGCGGAAAACACCCGCATCGTGCACAGGTCCTTGCGTGGGTTGGGCTGGCGGCGGCGCGCGCGCCAGGTGATCGGTCCGGTGCTGGACGAGATCTTCCCTGGCCACGGCATCGATCTCGACAGGAAGGTGGCCGACCTGCCGATCGGCGAGCGACAGATGGTCGAGATCGCCCGCGCCTTCACGCAAACCGGCATCAAATTGCGCGCCGTCATCCTCGATGAGCCGACCTCGGCGCTCGGCCACGAGGCGACGGAACAATTGCTTGCTCATATCCGCCGCGCGGCAGGACGCGGTATCGCCTGCATCCTGATCACCCATCGCCTGAACGAGATCCTCGCCGTCTGCGACCGCACCGTCGTCATGGTCGACGGCAAGGTCGTCGCCGAGCGGGCGACTGCAGGCCTGTCACGCGCCGCGCTTGTCGAACTGATGGGCAGCATCGAGCGGCCACGCGACCGCTCCGCCGGCAAGGCGGCCTCAGTGCAAGCTCCAGTGATCCGGCATGCGGGTCGCGACGCCGCTGATCTGACCATCGAAGTCGGCAAGGGCGAGATCATCGGTTTCGCCGGGCTCGACGGCCACGGCCAGCGCGAGCGGCTGCGCGCGATGTTTTATGCCGCGCGCCGGCAGCGCGAGGCCTTGCCGGGTGCCTATGTCGCCGGCGACCGCGGCTCGGAGGGCGTGTTCTCGCTATGGTCCATCGCCGACAATCTGACCATCCGCAGCCTGAATGCGCTGACCCGGGGCGGCATGATTTCAAGCGCTGCCGCCCGCAAGCTGGCCGAGACCTGGTCGGACCGGCTCAAGGTCAAAGCGCCTTCGATCGACACGCCGATCCTGTCGCTGTCCGGCGGCAACCAGCAGAAGGTGCTGTTCGCCCGCGCGCTGGCGTCGGATGCGCAAGTGATCTTCCTCGACGATCCGATGCGCGGCGTCGATGTCGGCACCAAGCAGGAGGTCTACCGGCTGATCCGCGCCGAGGCGGAGAACGGACGCTCCTTCGTCTGGTACACGACCGAGCTTGAAGAGCTGACCAATTGCGAGCGTATCTATGTCTTCCGCGAGGGACGCGCCGCGACCAGGCTGGAAGGCGACGCCATCGAGACCGGCCGCATCCTGCAGGCATCGTTCGGAGGCGAGCATGTCTGACGCCGTAGCCCGTGCTCCCGCCCGATCGTCCTCCAAGGCGCGCCCGGCCTTGCTCAATGCCTTGCAGGTCGGCCTGCCGGCGATCGCGCTGCTGGTCATGCTCGCCATCATCTTCAGCATTCGCCCGGCGGCGATGAGCTATTTCGGCTTCCACCTTCTGTTCAAGCTCTCGGTGCCGCTGGTGTTCGCCGCGCTGGCACAGATGATGGTGATCATGCTGGGCGACATCGACCTGTCGAACGGCGCCTTTGTCGGGCTGATCACCTGCGTCACGGCGCTCTATCTCGGGGATGCACCTGCGCTCGCGCTGTTGTGCTATCTGGTCCTGATCGCCGCCTATGCCGGCTTCGGCCTGCTTATCCATTCGCGGCAACTGCCGTCGATCATCGTGACGCTGGGCATGTCCTTCATCTGGCTCGGCATCGCCGTGATCCTGCTGCCGGCGCCGGGTGGCTCGGCGCCGGCATGGCTGGCTTCCTTCATGAGTTGGCAGCCGCCTTTGATGCCGCTGTCGATCTGGCTGGCGGCACTGGCGGCGCTCGCCGGCCATCTCGTCATCTCGCGCTCCTCCTATGGCGTGGTGTTGCGCGGCGCCGGCGGCAATCCGCGCGCCGTCGAGCGCGCCGGCTGGTCCGTTATCGGCATCCGCGTCGCTGTCTATGCCGCCGCCGGCCTGCTCGCCTGTCTGGCCGGGCTGACGCTGACCGGCCTCACCACTTCGGGCGACGCCAATGTCGCGCCGGCCTATACGCTGCTCGGCGTCGGCGCGGTGATCCTCGGCGGCGGCGCCTTCACCGGCGGCGTCGTCTCGCCGGTCGGCACAGTGATCGGTGCGCTGACGCTGTCGCTCGCGGGCTCGCTTCTGTCCTTCCTGCAGGTGCCGCCGACATGGCAGATCGGTGCCCAGGGCGTCATCCTGTTTCTCGTGCTGGCCGGGCGCGTGCTTTTGTCGGAGCGGGCGCGATGACCCGAAGATTGAGCCTCGCCCCGTGGACCTACGGCTTCATCGTGGCGCTCGCAATGTGGGTGGGGACATCAGCCTATTCCGGTATAGGCAGTGCCGGCGCCACGCTGTCGGGCGCGCTCGCCTTCGGTGCCTTCAGCGTTGTGGTGGGAACCGGGCAGATGTTCGTGGTCGCCTCCGGGCCGGGCAATATCGACCTGTCCGTGCCATCCGTGCTGACGCTGGGCGCCTATGTGTCGATGACGGTCATGCAAGGGTCCGACGGCATGCTGTTGCCTGGCCTGCTTGCAGCACTTGCCGTCGGCGCCGTTGCCGGGGCCGCGAACTTCCTTGCCATCGTCGCGCTCAGGCTGCCGCCGATCATCGCCACGCTCGCCTGGAGCTTCGTCTTCCAGTCGCTTGCCTTCAATCTCGGCGGCCAGGCGACGCTCAAGCCACCGGCAGGCCTTTCCCGGTTCACCTCGATGAGCCTTGGCGGCGTTCAATTCATGCCGATCGCGGTGATGGTGCTGACGCTGGTCGCCATGGTCGTCCTCAAACGCACGGTCTGGGGCCGGCAATTGCTGGCCACCGGCCAGAGCGAACCGGCGGCGCGGCTTGCCGGCATCAACGTCGCACGGGTGCGGTTGATTGCCTATATGCTGTGCGGCACGGCGGCGGCGCTCGCCGGCTTCCTGCTTGCCGGCTTCAGCGGCGGGGCAGCACTCAACATGGGTGACGCCTATCTGATGGAATCGATCGCCGTGGTGGTGCTTGGCGGCACCAGCGTCGCCGGTGGACAGGCCAACGCGGTCGGCATATGGGGGGCAGCGTTGTTCTTCAACCTGATGTCCACCATGCTCAACACCTTTGGCATCCAGGCAGGCGTGCGCTTCCTTTTGACCGGTGTGCTGATCATCCTGATCGTCGCTCTCGTGCCGAGGCCGCGCGTCAGATGACATCCGCCACTGACACGCTCGCCGGGCTGTTCGAAACAAAGGCGGTTTCCTTCGTCGACCTGACGCATCCGATGAAGCCGGGCATGCCGGTGTGGCCGACGCACCCGCATTTCTGCCAGGAGATGGTGGAATCCTATGATCGCGGCGACGTCGCCTGCAACCACGCGTTGGCCATGAGCGAGCACACCGGCACGCATTTCGACGCGCCGGTCCATTTCGTCCGCGGCGGCGTTGCCATCTCGGACATTCCGGTCGAGCGCTTCTTCGGCCGCATGGTGACGATCGACGCGCGTGGCTGTCAGCCCGGGCAGGCGGTCGAGCCGGATTCTATCTTTGCTTTCGAGGCCGAACATGGCCTTATACGGCAGGGTGACGCCGTGTTCTTCCATTTCGGCTGGGACCGGCACTGGGACGATCCGGCTGTGTTTCTCGCCG
>NZ_RZPW01001280.1:0-888 GCF_003998455.1 Mesorhizobium sp. M7A.F.Ca.CA.001.08.2.1
GTCTACGCCCTGGCAACCGATGGTGCCGAGGGCGCAACCTGCTTCGCCGAGACTTGGAGATGGCAATGGCGCTGACAGGCCGGGCGCGCATCGGCGAGATCGACCGGCTGGTAATCTGGTCAAGCCCGAAACTATTTTTCAGCAAGTTCAGCATTGCACTTTTCGCTTCACCTCCGTCGCGCCCTTTGTCCGGCCGAGCGCCGACTACCTGGATGTCCGATTAGATTTACAGCTGGCGGTCTGCTGTCGGCCACAATCGTGCCTTCGCATTTTGACTACTGGCGTCGAACTTGCCGTGAGGATGACTCGGACGGAGGACAGGAGCGCGATGCAACTGACTGCCTTTACCGGCTTCGTAGCCGTTTACCGGCCGTTATAGCACAATCGATGCCGGACCGAAGTGCACGGACAATGGCACCGTCGTGTACAATGTCGCACAATGGTATAGAAAGGCGGTGGTTCGCGAGCCGAACGAAACTGCGAACCATGGTGTTGCCGGTCGCTACTTCTGGTGCTGAGTTGCGCCAACTTCCCGCCGCCAAGGCGGGTTTTTTGTTTCTGCCCTTCGTTACGATCAAGGCTCCGATCAGGCAGGCTTCGAGACGATGATGGCCAGCGATGCCAATCTGCCTTCGCTCAGGCTACGGATGTAGTTCTTGCGTCGCTGCACGAATTCGGTGCCGAGCACGATTTCATTGACCTGACGTTGCACAGGCGAAGGAATGATGCCGGAACTGGCCCTTTGCATCGCCAGTTCGACATGTTCGCCGGTCTCGTCGATGACTTCGTCAATATGGAAGCCCGCGTCGGCGAACAGGGTCTTCAGGGTATCCCGGTCAACAAGGTGGCTGGTTTCCGGCGCAACCGCCCAGGGCAAGGGATAATTCG
>NZ_RZPW01001281.1:0-888 GCF_003998455.1 Mesorhizobium sp. M7A.F.Ca.CA.001.08.2.1
CTGTACTCCTTCAAAAACAGGGCTTCCTTGAGCGCCAGATGCTCTGGGCCGACGACGCCGATGCGCTTGCCCACGGCCTCATAGGCGTCGCAGACCGGACACAGTCGGACGGTGCCGGCCGCGACGGCCTCCTCCAGCCCTTCTATTGCCGGGGCCTTGTCCACGATCCCGGTTGCAAGAACCACGCGCCTTGCTCGGATGGTCCCGAAGGTGGTCGTCAGCACAAAGGTCCCGTCGCGCTTCTTGGCGCCCGCTACACGACCGTCCACTACGCCTGCACCGTATCTCTGTGCCTGGGCTTTGAGACGGCCGAGCAACTCTGACCCGCCTACGCCGTCCGGGAAGCCAGGACAGTTATGCGATTTTGGAATGAGCTTGGCTCGTGCGTCGCCAGCGTCGACCACGATCACCGAATGCAGGAATCTGGCCAGATACATGCCTGCCGCAAGTCCTGCGGGGCCGCCGCCGACAATAGCCACGTCGAATTCATGACCGGGGGAAGAAATTGGCATTTCGCCCAACATTGCAAACAGGATCTTGTTCCCTGCTTTGGCAGAGGGGATGAGCGACGGTCAGGCCTCCAAACGTGATTTACGCGGCAACTCGTCGAGGTCCCTTTCACCGGGCGATGGCGCGCGCCTCAATCTGATTTGCGCAGTCTTCGCCATCAAGCGATTCCAGCTTCTGCAAATCAGGCTTCAATTCGAGGTGCCCGAAAATGCCGACATGGCATTTCACAGGCCAACTTGTTAGACCTGCGACCGTGCGCATTTCCCAAGCCGACGCGATTCGAATCGGATCGACCTGCCGGGAAAACCCACCTGATAGCCCCGTCCTTCCGATCCGGAGGGCGCAATGCCGATCGTCTGAAGGGCCGCTCAAATTTAC
>NZ_RZPW01001282.1:0-883 GCF_003998455.1 Mesorhizobium sp. M7A.F.Ca.CA.001.08.2.1
ATTCATAAGCAAGACCTGGATCAGGATGATGAACACCTACCGCCCGGAACTTGCGCGCACGCTGTCGACAGCCGACCTGCTCGCACTGCGCTACGACGCCACGATCTCGCGTGAGATGGTTCGCAACCTGGCTCGCGAAGGCGAGGCCTATCTTCGGGAGCGTGGTCACCAGATTACGGCGGGCAGACTCTATCTCTGTCATTTCCTGGGAATGGAAGGCGCGCACCAGGTGCTGTCGGCCACAGGTTCGGCGCAACTGAGCGCCGTGCTGGGGTCGGCCGTCATCCAGGCCAACCCGTTTCTCACCGGCAAGACCGCCAGCTACGTCGTGGACTGGGCCGAAAGGAAAATGGGCCAGAAGCTGGGCCGCATGGCCACTGGCGCCGCCCAGCAGACAACGACCACGGAGGTCCGCCAGACGTCACCGGAGTTTGAAAAATACAAGCAGGCCGTCACCGCCGTCATAAGCTCAATTCAGAATACGCTTTGAACCACGCTCGCGCTGCTATGCTCACCCCTGTCCAAATTCCATCGGGTAGAACAATCTTCGGCCCATCCCAGGCTGCGGCGCAGCTTTGCGTGGCTATTGTGTCTTTATCCGCATTTCCACGCGGCGATTGAGCGGATCGTATGGGTTGGAACTGCGCGGGTTCTTTTCACCCATGCCGACCGCGTTGATGCGATCAGGCTCGATGCCGCTGGCCGTGAGGAAGGCGGCTACCGATTTCGCTCGTCGTTGCGACAGGCCTTCGTTGTGGTGCACCGTGCCGGTGGCATCGGTATAGCCTTCGACGACGAAGCTGAACGTGCTCAGCCGGTTGTCCTTCAGGGCTTTGGCGAACTCGTCGAGTTCAGCGCGCGCGGTGGCGTCAAGTTCTGTCTC
>NZ_RZPW01001283.1:0-883 GCF_003998455.1 Mesorhizobium sp. M7A.F.Ca.CA.001.08.2.1
ACACATTCGACTGCACGGGCAGCACCAAGGTGATGCGTCAGGCGCTCGAAGCCTCGCATCGCGGCTGGGGCAAGTCGGTGGTCATCGGCGTGGCCGGCGCCGGCCAGGAGATCTCGACGCGGCCGTTCCAGCTGGTCACCGGCCGCACCTGGATGGGCACCGCCTTCGGCGGCGCGCGCGGCCGCACCGATGTGCCGAAGATCGTCGACTGGTACATGGACGGCAAGATCCAGATCGACCCTATGATCACCCACACGCTCAAGCTCGAGGACATCAACAAGGGTTTCGATCTCATGCATGAGGGCAAATCGATCAGAAGCGTCGTGGTTTACTGAGGAACATCACAGGCCGCGGTCCAACCGGCGCGCGGCCTCCGTGGTTCACAATGGGAGGAGAAAAGAAACATGAGCGAACTCCCCGCCATTCTCGTCGATGCAGATGCCTGCCCGGTCAAGGCCGAGGTCGAAAAAGTGGCCGACCGGCATGGCGTCCTTGTCACCTACGTCTCCAATGGCGGCCTGCGGCCGTCGCGCGATCCGATGGTCCGCAATGTCGTGGTCTCCAAGGGCGCTGATGCCGCCGACGACTGGATCGTCGACAATGCACGCACCAACGACATTGTGATCACCGCCGACATTCCGCTGGCCGCCCGCGCGGTTGCACTCGGCGCCCATGTGCTTGGGCCAACCGGACGTCCCTTCACGCCGGAAACGATCGGCATGGCGGTGGCGATGCGCGACCTGAAGCAGCATCTGCGCGAGACCGGCGAAAGCAAGGGCTACAATGCCAGCTTCGCGCCGCAAGATGCGATCGAGTTCGCCCAGAAACCGCGGCCGGTCTTGCGGCGTGCCATGAAATCGGCCACACCGGATTAGCGCTACCC
>NZ_RZPW01001284.1:0-882 GCF_003998455.1 Mesorhizobium sp. M7A.F.Ca.CA.001.08.2.1
CCTGGCGGAAGGCGAGCAGGATTTCGGTGTCGAAGGCGTGCGGCGTGGTGGCGCGCGCCAGCTCCATCAGCTCCTCGAATCCCCAAAGGCCGGCCGCGATGACCAGGCCGGCCAGCAGCACCGGGAATTCGACCCGGTTGAGCAAAGCGTTCGCGGCATTCTTCATCGGCAATCCGCCCGTTACAGCCGGCCTTGCAGATAGGGTCCGAGCGTGATCAGCGCCACTGCGGCGATCGCCAGCATGATGCCGGTCGCCTGCAGCGCGTTGACGCGCTCGCCGAAGAAGACCAGCGCCACGACGTTCACCGAGACCAGCTGGATGACGGCAGACAGGCTGAACGACACCGACATGCCGAATTCGCGGATCAGCCGCAGCATGATCAGATTGCCCAGTGAATAGAGCGCCAGCGTCAGCGCGATCTTGCCAAGGCTCGGCGCCAGGCCCCATTGCTTGGCGGCTGTCGCCGCCAGCAGGAAAATGACCGTTGAAAAGCCGAGCTGCAGCAGTCCCGAAAAACTCAACGTTCCGTCCCCTCTCGAAGCGGCTCCCGCCGCATGTGTCGCGGACGTTGTTTCCGAAGCGCGCCGGGACGTCAAGCGCTCGACCAAACGAAGCTCTTGGCAATGGCAAGACGGAGGCTCAATGTACCGACATCGTCCAGCCAATCGATTGAAGGGCGGTCAGGGGTTCATGATTCGTATTCTGCAGAACTTGACGCGACGCTGGAGCGAACTCTCTCTTGCCTTGCAATTCGTCGTTGCCGGCGGTTTTGGCCTGCTGGCCGTCATGCTGGTGGTGGGCGCCTGGGTGACGGCGCAGATCAGAGAGGGCGTCATCCGCAATTCGGCCGCCACGACGGCGCTCTATGTCGACAGCGTGAT